>CAYTLV010000158.1:0-4434 GCA_964438445.1 uncultured bacterium
ATCGAGATCGCAACTCCGGATGATACGGCACGCGCTTTTATTCATGCTATAAATAAAAAGTCGCATTTAGTTGGAAAAACTTTTAATTTAAGTGGTGGCAAAGAATGCCAAACCATTTATAAGCAATTTTTAAAACGTTCTTTTACATTATTTGGACTTGGAAAATTAAATTTTCCGGCCAATGCTTTTGCCAAGAGGAATTTCCACTGCGGTTATTATATGGATGGTGATGATCTTGAGGAGATACTTCATTTTAGAATGGATACCCTCGACACTTACTTCCAGAAAGTAAAATGTTCTATCTCAGGAATACGGAAATTCTTTACGCAGATATTTGGGCCCGCAATCAAAAAAAGCCTGTTAATACAATCGGATCCAAGAAAAGCTCTGCGTAAAAAAAATATTTCCCTTGTTGAACGGTTCTTTGGACATAAAGACGTAGAAAGGATGATCTCCTCGGCTTAATGCGAAAGAAGTTATCCATGGTTTATGTCATGAGTTTTCTTGCCTTGTTCCTGTTTGCGGAAAAGCTTGTAGCCAGAACCCCAACATGTCATCCCGGAAAACATCCGTCAGCTGACGAATTGTTTATCCGGGATCTAATTTTTGGACAAATTCAAAACTATACATAGCGATTTAATTATTTAGATCCCGGAAAACTTGCCATCGGCAAGTTTTCCGGGATGACATATCTGTTGTTTGTTGTGACCCCCGATGCTTCGGCGTTCCGGGATAACATTTACTTTACCATCGACATATCAACTATCAATTATCAACTATCAACCCATCAACTCTTCGACTTATATTTTGATTTTAGCTAATTATTTTGTATCTTTTGTGTTGTTGAAAAAAGGATATATATCATGAAACGGCTCCCCCAAATTCTTCTCTTGATCTTAAGTATTCTTATTATCGCATCTTGCTCTAAGAAAGATTTTTTTATCGGAGATTTTGAGGTTATAGCGGAGAATCTAAATTTCCCCGAAGGGCCGTCTTTATATCAGGATAAACTTGTATTCTCAAATTGTTATAGTGGCTGGATCGCATCTCTTGTTGACAGTACCTTGGATACTCTATTGAACAAGGAAGATGGCTTAATCAATACTAATGGAACGGCATTTGACAAAAATGGCAACCTATATATTTGCGAATACGGTAAAGGCTCTATCCTGCGGCTTTCTCCTGATGGAATACTAACAACACTTACCTCTAAAGATCATCATGGAAAACGCTTTAACCGCCCAAATGATATTGCCATTTCTCCTGCCGGAATGATTTATTTTACTGATCCAAAAAGTTATGATCCCCTCATAAATGACGGTCGCCTCTTTCGTACCGATCCCAATTCAGGGAAAACGACATGGTTGATCGAGGGTCTTCAGTTTCCTAACGGCCTCTGTTTCTCCCCTGATGGTGGAACACTTTATATCGGTGAATCTGTCAATAAAAATATTCTCCAAATCTCTCATGGCGTTGGTATACTGGATACACTGATCACACTTCCATCCGGCAATCAAGATCCTGACGGTATGGATGTGGATGAAAATGGTAATTTATATATTGCATATTTTGGAGGAGGAAAGATCTTTGTCGTTTCTCCTGAAGGAAAACTCTTGGATAGTTTAATGACTCCGGGGAAAAAGCCTTCGAATCTGGAATTTGGCGGTAAAGATATGAAAACATTGTTTATTACCGAATGTGAAACCAATAAGGTCTACAGCATTCGGACTATCAATGCCGGATATAAAAAATATTAAAGGGAAATAGATATGAACGAACATCGTAAAGTGATCATTATCGGTTCAGGCCCTTCCGGTCTTACTGCTGCCATTTATGCGGCGCGGGCTGGACTTGAGCCCCTAATCTTTGAAGGATCCCAACCCGGTGGTCAATTGACCACAACAACCGAAATTGAAAATTTTCCCGGTTTTCCGGATGGTATTACCGGTCCGGAGCTAATGGATAAAATGCGCGAACAAGCATTACGCTTTGGTGGCAGCAGTCTCTTTCGCTCAATTGTAAAAGTTGATCTTGCCGTCCGTCCTTTTAAAGTCTGTGATGATGAAGAAAACAAATTTACGGCTGATTCGCTGATTATTTCTACCGGTGCATCTGCAAAATATCTTGGATTGGAATCCGAAAATAAGTTAAAGGGTTTCGGTGTCAGCGCCTGTGCAACCTGTGATGGCTTTTTCTACAAAGAAAAAGATATTATCGTGGTCGGAGGTGGTGATACAGCTCTTGAAGAAGCATTATATCTCACCCATTTCGGTAAAACCGTAACACTTATCCATCGTCGTGATGAATTCCGTGGATCTGTGATAATGTCAGAGAAAGTCAAAACCCATGAAAAGATCACCGTTAAATGGAATTCTGTTGTAGAAGAAGTATTGGGTGAACCGGGGCCTATCGGAGTTACCGGCATACGCATACGTAATGTAAAAACCAATGTCATTGAGGATATATCTGCAGAGGGAGTATTTATTGCGATCGGTCATCATCCGAATACTGATCTTTTTAAAGAAATGCTGGAATTGGACAATACTGGATATATCGTTACGCAGCCTAAATCAAGCAAGACCGGATTAAGTGGTGTCTTTGCTTGCGGTGATGTACAAGACCCAACATATAGACAGGCTGTAACAGCTGCAGGATCAGGCTGTAAGGCCGCGATGGATGCTGAGCGCTGGCTGTCAGAGCAGGAATAAAGCAATTGACAAAGGACAATTGATAATTGACAATTTAAATAGCGAAGAAATATTGATACGATTTATAATATCTTTCTACTTTCTTTGATATATTTCCAAGCTATATTTGAAATATGACAGCAGTTCAAAACTGATAAAATTATTCATTTTGAATCTGTAGGTTGATGCAGTAAATTCAGCCGATTTGAAAAACACAAAGGAGAAAATATGTCAACCATTATTGATGTCTTTGCACGCGAAATACTTGACTCACGCGGCAACCCGACAGTAGAATGTGAAGTAACTCTTGAAAGTGGCGCTTTTGGACGCGCAGCTGTTCCATCCGGTGCTTCAACCGGCGAACATGAAGCCCTTGAATTACGTGACGGCGGCGACCGTTACATGGGCAAAGGTGTCCTTAAAGCCGTTCAAAATATTAATGACGTCATCGCTCCCCGCCTAGTCGGAGAAGATGCATTGGATCAAGCTTACATCGATATGATGATGATCGATCTTGATGGAACAGAAAACAAAGACGTTCTTGGCGCTAATGCTATACTTGGTGTTTCCATGGCGACAGCACGCGCAGCTGCAGATTTCTATGAAATGCCGCTCTATCAATACCTTGGTGGTGCCAATGCACGCGTTCTTCCTGTCCCAATGATGAACATCCTTAACGGTGGTTCACATGCAGACAACAATGTTGACTTGCAGGAATTTATGATCTACCCCTGTGGCGCAAAAAGTTTCTCTGAAGCACTTCAAATGGGCGTTGAAGTTTTCCATAACCTAAAAAATGTTTTAAAAGAAAAAGGCCTTAACACCTCTGTTGGTGATGAAGGCGGTTTTGCTCCAAATCTTGGTTCAAATGAAGAAGCTATCCAAGTTATTCTTGAAGCTGCAAATCGTACCAAATATGAGGTTGGTAAAGATCTCTTTATCGCTATGGATCCAGCTGCCAGTGAATTCTATGTTAAAGAAACAGGCAAATATAATTTAGCTTCGGAAAATAAAATGTTATCTTCCGAAGAAATGATCGACCTCTACGCTTCCTGGGTAGAAAAATACCCAATTGTTTCCATTGAAGACGGTTTGGATGAAAATGACTGGGAAGGATGGAAAAAACTGACCGAAAGATTGGGTAAAAAGATCCAGTTAGTCGGTGATGATCTGTTCGTTACAAACCCCAAGCTTTTGCAGAAGGGTATTGATGAAAAATCAGCTAATTCGATCCTGATCAAATTAAATCAGATCGGGACAGTTACCGAAACCCTGGAAACCATTGAATTAGCAAAGTTAAATGGTTTTTCCGCTGTGATCTCACACCGCTCGGGTGAAACATCCGATACCTTCATTGCCGACCTTGCTGTCGCAACAGGTGTTGGTCAGATCAAGACCGGTTCGGCTTCACGTTCCGATCGTATTTCAAAATACAACCAATTACTCCGCATCGAAGAAGCTCTTGACGATGTCAAGAAATTCAGAGGTTTATCAGCACTTGCCGGTAAGTAATTAATATTACATCAAAAGAGCGGGAGAAATATTTCTTCCGCTCTTTGTTTTTTAAAAAAAACTACTATGTCAATGCAATTAAACAAAAAGTCTGTCATCGACAGAAGCGCGAAGATCAAGATAATCCTGATCGTACTTCTCTTGTGTATTGCATTTTTACTTCTTAATAATAATGGGATGATCAAACTTTTTCAGGAAAAAAAAGAGAACCAGGTACTCATAGAAAAAAAAGAAA
>CAYTLV010000159.1:0-4416 GCA_964438445.1 uncultured bacterium
TCCCACAGAGTATCATCTGCATCAAAGGCAATGTATTTAATATTGGGTTTTATCATCTTTTTCCTCCTAAGGTGAAATATAAGAAAATTATTCTAAACCTCAAGGGTACAGTTTATAGTTCACCTAATTTGTTCAAATGCTCATAATTCGATATTCAAAATCTTGTTTCTTGATTCTTGTCTCTTGAATCTTTTCCATCCCGAACCCCCACACTCTGAACTCCTTTCATCCCTACTTGGAAATAGCTCTCAATTCCCCTATATTTTCCAGTAAACTCAGCGATACAGGAACGAATATGAATATATTGTATGGTGTACAGACAACAGGAAACGGACATATTGAAAGATCGCAGGATATTGTAAGCGAACTTAAACAACGTGGACACAATGTAAGAGTCATATTTTCCGGGGCACAACAAAAGAATTTACCCGATACAGAATATTTTGAGCCTTATGATATTTTTAAAGGTTTGACATATGTTACCGAGAATGGGAAAATAAATTATATCAAAACAGCACCACGTCTTGATGCTATTTCCTTCGTGCGTGATATATACAAATACAATGCCAAAGACATTGATCTGGTGATTTCTGATTTTGAACCTGTTTCTGTACAAGTTGCAAAGAAAAATAAGATTCCTTCGATCGTTTTGAGCCATCAGACAGCCTTTTTATATGATATTCCCTATCCGGCTCTTAACCTTATGACGAGAACGATCATAGAATACTTTGTTCCGGCAGATTTTCTCGTATCTGTTCACTGGCATCATTTTGGTTTTCCCATTTTACCCCCCATATTACCTAAGACTCATATTAAAATACCGGCATTTCCTACAAAAGAGCAGATAGTTATCTATCTTCCCTATGAAAATCCTCAAGAAGTATTAAAATTTTTGAAAAAATGTCCCAAGAATCACGAATACCATTTTTTTACTCAAGTTGATAAATTACAGCAGATAGAAAATATTGTTTTACACCCCAAAAGCAGGAAAGATTTTCTTAATACGATCTCCGCATCAAAAGGGGCTATTCTTCATGCCGGATTTATGGCTAACAGTGAGGCTTTTGATCTTGGAGTGAAAACCTTGGCAAAACCTATTGAGGGGCAAGCAGAACAAATTGCAAATGCCATGGCAATAGAAACTTTGGGTCTGGGAAAACATATGAATGATCTTGCCCCCGGAGAAGTTGTAGAATGGTTGAAATTACCGGCTATTAGTCCCATGAATTATCCCCGGGTAGCTCCTCGCTTCGTCGATTGGATAGAGACCGGTATATTCAATAATAAAAGTTTAACGAACTTATGTGAGGATCTCTGGTCGGATATCCCGATCCCGCATATATTCAGACACTGATACTAATCGAAGAATTCATTGATATTGTGACCATAAATTGATACTATTTACTAAAATTGGAAGGTTTCTATGACTATAAAACGTTTGATCATTCTTGTTCTATCTGTAACGTTTCTTTTTGCGCAAACGCCACAACAGTTGGTTGATGAACTTGCACAATTACCTGAACTTGCTCATGCCCAATGGAGTGTTTACGCTCGTTATGTAGATGATATAACTGGCGAAAACCCGGTGGTCAAACATAATGAAGAAATGTCTCTTGCTTGTGCTTCCAGCCTGAAAGTGATAACCATTGGTATAGCACTTGATAAACTTGGGGTAGATTATACATTTAAAACTAAGCTTTATTATGCCGGTGATATAGATGTAAACGGTGTCTTGGAAGGCAATATATATATCGTTGGAGATGGCGACCCCACGCTTGGTGGTGATCAGGTAGGTGGTGTATACAGCCAAAAGAAACTGATGTCCCTGTGGGTAAAAGCGATCAAAAAACAGGGTATAAAGTCAATAAACGGAACAATTATTGCAGATGAATCACTTTATGCTCCTTATCATGTACCTCCGACATGGACATGGGAAGATGTCGGTAATTATTATGGTGCCGGGTTGACTGCCTTATGTTTTTCGGATAATAAATACTATCTTGATTTTAAACCGGGAGAAAAAGAAGGGGACGCAGCTGAAGTAATCGCACTGCGACCTGAGATACCTGGAATGAGCTATACGAATATGATGAAAACAGGTCCTGTGTATTCCGGTGATAACGGTTATATTATATCGGCACCTAATATATATTATGCAATATTTCACGGCACGGTTCCCGCCGGTGAAGATAAATTCACGATCAAAGGAGCTATCCCAAATCCGGCACTTCTTGTCGCACAAATGCTAGAACAAGCTTTAGAAAAAGAGGGACTAAGTGTTAAAGATCATGCTTATGTTGTGAATGAAAAACAGAATTATCGAAATGAAAAATTGCTCAAGACCATTAAGTCACCTCCGTTGAATAGAATTATGGAGATTACGAATAAATTGAGCAATAACACGTACACAGAAATGCTGCTTCTAAAGGTCGCAAAAGAGGAAATGGGAATAGGAGCAACACGAGCAGGAGTTAAATTTATAGACAAGTATATGGATAAATTGCATGTTGAGCATTCAGGCTTACGCATGGTTGATGCCAGTGGCTTATCACATGAAAATATGATAACTACAAAGGTGTTTTGTGATTATCTATCAGCAATGACTTATAAAAGTACTTTTGAACAATTCTACAATACATTTGCCAGAGCCGGTGATAATAAGGATTTTGGATATGTGCTATATTTTGGTGATGGTACAGCTGCCGCAAAGAACGCACACGTAAAAACTGGTTACATTGGTGGTGTAAGATCACATACGGGGTATGTAAATACCCAATCAGGACGAATGATCGCATTTTCACTTATTGCCAATAATTATCATTGCAAAACAAAAGATGTCACTAAAATTCACGAACAAGTAGTCGTGGCACTTGCCTCTATGGAATAATATGCCAAAGATCAACACACAAGAACTGGTTTGTATCGTTTGCCCTGTCGGGTGTAAGCTAACTGTAGAAAAAGTTGGTGACGAATACATTGTTAAGGGAAATGCATGTAAACGCGGTCATGATTACGCTATTGAAGAACTTACTCATCCTACACGCATGATAACATCCACAGTCAAATTAAGCAATTCTCGTCATGTGCGTTTACCTGTCCATAGTTCAGCACCCATTCCCAAAGATTTAATTTTTGAAGCCATGAAGGTAATTAATAGCTGTACTGTTAAAGCTCCGGTTATAATAGAACAAGCGCTAATAAAGAATATATTAGATACCGGCGTGGATATATGTTCTTCAAGGACAATTGAATGAACAATAATGAAGCCAAAAAGCGCGTTAATAACTTGCAGGATACTCTAAGAGAGCATAATTATCATTATTATGTTCTTGATGATCCCTTGATCTCCGATGCAGAGTATGACAAGCTGTTCCGCGAACTTCAGGAAATTGAAAAAGCATTTCCTGAACTTTCGGATCCAAACTCACCGACTAAGCGGGTGGGTGGGGCCGTTCTGAATGCTTTTACCACTTTAAAACACAGCTTGCCAATGTTAAGTCTGGCAAATGCATTGAATGAAGACGAACTTCACGAATTTTACAAAAGATTATGCAAGAATACAGAATTAGATAAAATCGAATTGATTGGCGAACCTAAACTTGATGGTCTGGGAGTTGAGCTGATCTATAGGAACGGAATTTTTGACGCAGGTGCAACACGTGGTGACGGTTATACCGGAGAAGATATCACGGAAAATCTGAAAACCATTCGACAAATTCCTTTGCGTTTACATGGTGATAATTTCCCTCAGCTTCTTGAAGTCCGAGGCGAAGTAATTATTTCGAAAGCCAATTTTAAGAAATTAAATGCAGTCAGGGAAAAAGCAGAGGAAAAACTTTTTGCCAATCCTCGAAATGCTGCAGCCGGTTCTTTACGGCAATTGGATTCAAAAATAACAGCAAAAAGACCTTTAGAAATATATATTTATACCCCAGGTAAAATTGAGGGTACAGAATTTAAAACTCATTGGATGATGTTAGAACAGTTCAAGCAGTGGGGATTTCCAGTCAATCCAATGAATAAGATATTGAGGAATGAAGATGAGACGATCGCATATTTCCATAGTATGGAAGCTGATCGTGAATCCATGCCCCATGATATAGACGGAATTGTCGTAAAAGTCAATGATATTGCCCTTCAGAGCACCTTAGGCATGCGAACTCGTACACCCCGGTGGGCAATTGCGGGTAAATTTAAAGCCCGTCAGGAAGTCACGCGTATTGTGTCTATTGTCGCCCAAGTTGGACGGACAGGTGTATTAACGCCTGTTGCAAATCTTGAACCCGTTCAATTGGGTGGTGTTGTCGTATCGCGTGTTACTTTGCATAATCAGGATGAAATAGACCGTAAAGATATTCGAGTAGGGGACTGGGTGGTTATTGAACGAGCGGGGGATGTGATCCCAAAAGTTATTAA
>CAYTLV010000160.1:0-1269 GCA_964438445.1 uncultured bacterium
GATGAACGCCATTATAAGCTTATACTCTCCCAAACTGATAAAGACTCTCTTATTGCTAAAGTTACTGGCAAATCATTACCGAAAGATTATTCTCGCCGTATTGTTGAAAATTATAAGTTTTTTGAAAAGTGGATTGCTGAGTATCAAGATAAATTGGAAATAATCTGCAAAGGAATTGCAAAGTTAATGGTAGTGGATATCTCATTAAGTAGAGATCAAGATAATCCTCAACTTATTTTTGAGAGTATGAATTCCACCGGCAGAGAGCTTACTCAAGCTGATTTAATTCGTAACTTTATCTTAATGGGACTCGAACCAGAAATGCAAAAAAACCTTTATATGAATTACTGGCGACCAATGGAAGTTGACTTTGGACAGGAAGCTTATGATAGTTATTTTGACAACTTTATGCGTCATTATTTAACAGTAAAAATAGGTGAAGTTCCAAAGCTGAATAAGGTATATGAATCTTTTAAGGCATATGCCCGATCATCTGAAATGGCAGGGGTGGGAGTAGAATCGCTCGTATCTGATATTCGTGATTTTGCACAATATTTCTGTGCTATGGCTCTGGGGGCTGAAAAGGAACAGGATCTTGGATGGGCATTCCATGACTTGCGTGAATTGAAAGTGGATGTTGCTTATCCTTTTTTATTGGAACTTTATAATGACTATAATAATGATATTTTGTCAAAAGGTGATTTTTTGAATGCAGTGCGCTTAGTTGAGTCTTATGTATTCCGGCGAGCAATATGCTCAATCCCTACTAACTCTCTAAACAAAACATTTGCAACTTTTTCCAAAGCATTGAAAAAAGACCGCTATTTGGAAAGTATTCAAGCTCATTTTCTTTTATTGCCCTCCTATCGGCGTTTTCCTCAAGATGAAGAATTTAAAAATGAACTTCAAACGCGTGATCTTTATAATTTTTCCCGCCGCAGTTATTGGTTGCGAAGGTTAGAGAATTATGATCGTAAGGAACGGGTTGCGGTAGATGAATATACCATTGAGCACATTTTGCCACAGAATAAAAACCTATCAAAAGAATGGCGGGATGTGCTTGGACCAGAATGGGAACATGTTCAAGAAGTATTGCTGCATACACTTGGTAACCTGACATTAACTGGTTATAATGCAGAATACAGTGACCATCCTTTTATAAAGAAAAGAAATATGTCGGGTGGATTTAAGAAAAGCCCTCTTAAATTAAATCAAGGATTAGGTCAGCTTGAACATTGGAATGTTGATACGATTAAAGCGCGTGCAAAA
>CAYTLV010000160.1:1369-4391 GCA_964438445.1 uncultured bacterium
ATCAGTGATCCAAGGGGTAAATGTAAAGATGTTAGTGGTCTTGGTCGATGGGGAAATGGTGATGTTGAGGTAGCATTCTCATCATTGGATGAATTGCCCTATATAATGGGCTTAGTTCGGCAGGCTTTTGAGCGACAAATGGGTAATGGAGGAGAAATATGACGCCCTTCGGCTATGGTGAAGATACCTTAGTACAAAAAACAACTTCCGATTACTTGCACGATCAACTTAGTTGGGATTCGATATATGCCTACAACCAGGAAACATTTGGGCCTAACAGCCTATTGGGCAGAAACTCCGATCGGGAAGTCGTGCTTACGCGTTATCTCAGACAAGCGCTAAAAGAATTCAATCCAGGTTTGCCTGAAACCGCCTATGATGAAGCCGTGCGTCAAGTAGTGGATTACTCCCAGAGCCAGTCAATGCTCTCTTCCAACTTTGATAAATATAAATTATTTAAGGATGGTGTACCGGTTACTTTTCAGGGTAAACACGGAGAAATTAAAAAAGAAAGACTAAAGATATTTGATTTTAATGAAGCAACAAAAAATCATTTTTTGGCAGTACGGGAATTATGGGTACAGGGTGATTTATATCGTCGTCGGATTGATATTGTAGGATTTGTAAACGGAATTCCGCTTTTGTTTGTGGAGTGTAAAAATATCCATAAAGATCTCAAGAATGCTTATGAAAAAAACTTTGCTGATTACAAAGACACGATTCCACACTTCTTTCATCATAATGCGATCGTTATGTTTGCCAATGGTGAAAAGGCTAAGATAGGTACTATCACCGCCGGCTATGAAAATTTTCATGAATGGAAACGTTTATCAGAATCCGATCAGGGTGTAGTAGATATGGAAACTCTGTTGAAAGGTGTTTGCGAAAAGGATAAATTCATGGATATTTTTGAAAACTTTATTATCTATGACGATTCCAGCGGAAAACAAATAAAAGTGCTGGCAAAAAATCACCAGTATCTGGGGGTTAACCAAGTCATTAAAACTCTAAAGGATCCCAATAGAGTCAAAGGAAAACTTGGTGTTTTCTGGCATACACAAGGTGCCGGAAAAAGTTATTCCATGGTGTTTTTTACTACTAAAGTGCATCGTAAAATCGGCGGTAATTATACCTTCTTAATATGTACCGATCGTGATGGTCTGGATACCCAAATATATAAAACCTTTGCCGGATGCGGGGTTACCGATAATGACAAAACGCCCTGCCGGCCCAGTAGTGGAAAACACTTGGCAGAACTCATGAGCCAACAAAAAGCGTATGTCTTTACGACCATTCAAAAATTTAACCAGGAAGTTGATCCGGATGAAGGCTATACTAAACGTGATGATATTATCGTGATTACCGATGAAGCGCATCGCACTCAATACGGCAAACTTGCCTTAAATATGCGCGATGCTTTGCCAAACGCTAACTTTATAGGGTTTACGGGAACGCCGTTATTTAAAAATGATCAGATTACCATGCAGGTTTTTGGTAAATATGTTTCCACCTATGATTTTCAACGGGCGGTTGAAGATAAATCGACCGTGCCGCTCTATTACGATTCGCGAGGTGATACATTAGGTGTAGCTACCAATGATATCAATGAGCGGATTGCCGAAAAGCTGGAAGAAATTGAAACGAATGATATTAATGTAAGTCAGCGACTGGAAAGAGAGCTAAAGCGCGAGTATCATATCGTTACCGCGAAAAAACGTCTCAATCAAATTGCTAAGGATTTTGTTGAGCATTATACAACATCCTGGGAAGCCGGTAAGGCGATGTTTGTCTGTATCGATAAATTAACCTGTGTACGGATGCATGAATTGATTAGTCAATACTGGGATCAAAAAGCAGAAGAAATCAGAGAATCCTGGAAAATGGCAACTGGAGAAGAAAAAGACCATCTTTCCAATCAACTCATCTGGATGAAAGAGACAAAGATGGCAGTCATTGTAAGTGAAGAGCAAGGCGAGGTAGAGAAGTTTAGAAAATGGGGTTTCGATATCAAGCCACATCGGCGACTTATCAAGAATGGATTTGAACTCTCTGATGGAACGCGAATTGATGTGGATTCTGCTTTTAAAAAAGAAGAACACCCCTTTAGAATTGCCATAGTTTGTGCAATGTGGCTGACCGGATTTGATGTACCAAGTTTGGCAAATCTCTATTTGGATAAACCGCTTAAAGCCCATACATTGATGCAGGCGATTGCCCGCGCTAACCGAGTAAACGGCGATAAAAATAATGGACTTGTTATCGATTATTGCGGTATTCTTAAAAATTTACGAAAAGCACTGGCTACTTTTGCCGGTACAAGCGATATGGGCAGACCTGGAGGATTAGGGCCGGATGAAGTGGATCCAACAAAAACTAAGGAAGAGTTACTTGATGAACTTAAACAAACGGTTGACTTGGTCATTGATTTTCTCAATGAGCGAAATGCACCGCTTGATGCAATTATTAACACAAGTGGATTTGAAAGAAATAAAGCCATTGTCATGGCCAAAGAAGTGGTGAACGAGAATGATGAATCAAGAAAGAAATTTGAGGTCATGTGTCGTGAAGTATTTATTAAATTCAAAGCTTGCCTGACAATTCCCGGTGTAAATGATTTTCGCAATCAATACAGCGCGATAAATATTATTTACAAAAGCTTACAAACGGACATCGAGATAGCAGATATTAGCGATATCATTAAAAAATTGCATGAAATTGTTGACAGTTCTATTGATGTTAAGCCGGGCAAAGCTAAAGAACCTAATAAACCATTTGATATAAGTAAAATTGACTTTGACCGCTTGAGGGCAGAATTTGAAAACACTAAGGCTAAAAATACCACTGTTCAAAACCTGAAAAGCGTGATTGAGAAAAAACTGGAACGGCTCATCCAAAGAAATCCGCTTCGGACAGATTTCCAAGAACACTATGAAAAGATAATTGATGAGTATAACAAAGAAAAAGACCGCCAAAATATTGAAGCCACCTTTGAGGCATTATTGAAATTTGTTAAGGAACTTGA
>CAYTLV010000161.1:0-159 GCA_964438445.1 uncultured bacterium
GCTTGCCTGTTTTTGCAAATAGCTTTCAGTTGCACTTACTTGTTGAATTCAGGAAATAATTTTATCTGTTTAAAAGTGTAATCCCCATCACATATAATCGCATTTTGTGATATTCTTAGTGACTTTAATTACTTTGTGGAAATAGTATATTCTTTTAGT
>CAYTLV010000161.1:259-4378 GCA_964438445.1 uncultured bacterium
GCCTTTGTGGTACTTTGAGGCTTTGTGTGAGGTATTAAAATCTTCGTGTGAGGCTCTTCAGGTTTTCGCACCCTCTTTAAAACAGCGTATTTTACTGATTATCAGCACAATTATTTATAAAATAATTTTATCTGTTTAAAAGTGTAATCCACATCAAAGTTATTAATTTATCTAGTGATTTTCAGGTAAAATAATAGTGTCTTTGACTGCTTTGTGGAAATAGTATATTCTTTTAGTGCCTTTGTGGTACTTTGAGGCTTTGTGTGAGGTATTAAAATCTTCGTGTGAGGCTATTCGACGTATTCGGCAAGCGTATATATCAACTCATCCGTTTTATACCGTGTTACTGATGATATGTGCAAAACCTTTTCGTCCAGCTCAAAGTCGTCTTTATAGTTACCAATATCCACGCTGTCCATTTTGGTGATACAGACTAAGCGGGGTTTATGAGCCAATTCTTTATTAAATGAGACCAATTCAGCTAAAAGCGTCTCAAATGCAACCTTGATATCCTCTTCATTTACGTCGATCATGAAAAGCAGGACTTGTGTCCGTTCAATATGACGCAGAAACTGATCGCCCAGTCCCTTTCCAAGATGTGCACCCTCAATTAATCCGGGGATATCTGCCATCACAAAGGATTTATAATCACCATAACGAACAATACCGAGATTGGGTATCAATGTAGTGAAAGGATAATCTGCAATCTTGGGTTTTGCCGCTGATATAGCCGACAATAAAGTACTTTTACCGGCATTCGGGAAACCGACCAATCCAACATCGGCCAGGATCTTGAGTTCAAGTTCTACACTCAAATAATCGCCTGGTAAACCGGGTTTTGAGTAACGAGGTGCTTTTTGGACAGAATTTGCAAAATGCTGATTTCCCCAACCTCCATTTCCCCCATTGGCGGCAACAAAAACCTGCCCGTCCTCTATCATATCGGCTACAATCTCATCATCTTTATCCAAATTCTTGATCAATGTTCCAACAGGAACTGTAAGCGTAATATCTTTGCCTTTTTTCCCGGAACGATTATTACCCTCGCCGGGACGACCATTTTCGGCTTGGTATTTTCTATTATACCGCATATCCTGAAGTGTATGCAATTGAGCGGACGCAACGATGATCACTGATCCACCGTTACCGCCGTCACCCCCATCGGGTCCACCCTTAGGCATGAATTTTTCACGATGAAAACTGACGCAGCCCCCACCTCCGTTACCGGCAGTGATCTCGATCTGAGCTATATCTACAAATTTCATCATTTCACCTTATTTGCTTCCCGATGAAGCTTTAGCAGATTCTTTTTTCTTGTAATCGTTAACGTAAAAACCTTCACCCTTGTAGATCACACCGCCCCCACCAGACAGCAAACGAACCAGTTCGCCACCACAGTTTGGGCATACTTTAAGGGGTTCATCTAACATATTCTGATATTTTTCCAGATGTTGACCGCAAGCCTTACATTTATATTCATAATTCGGCATAATTTCTCTTTTATTTGACCTGTAAAGCTGCTACCGCTGTCAGGTTTACAATATCTTCAGCTGAACAACCTCGTGAAAGGTCATGTATGGGTTTGTTCATACCCTGGAGGATCGGACCAACTGCTTCATAGCCCGCAAAACGTTGAACCAATTTGTAACCGATATTCCCGGCATTCAGATCCGGAAAGATCAGAACATTGGCTTTACCCGCAACCAGTGAATCCGGTGCTTTTTGCTTGCCGACATTTTCTACGATAGCTGCATCGGCTTGCATTTCTCCGTCAATCTTTAATCCGGGCTGAGCTTTATGGGCAATTTGGTAGGCTTCTTTCACTTTGTCGACCAATTCGTGACATGCAGAGCCCATGGTTGAAAAAGAAAGCAGGGCCACTTGAGGCTCTTCATTGAAAATAGCCTGATGTGTTTTTGCTGTCGTGAGTGCGATCTCGGCTAACTGTTGTGCATCGGGGCTCGGGTTAACGGCACAATCTGCAAATGATAATGGCGGACGTTTGTCCGGTGAAAACATCAGCATATCGGAGGACATTACCGTCACACCGGGAGCGGTCTTGACGATCTGTAAACCTGCACGAAGAACGTGAGCTGTTGGATTCAAAGCACCGCTGATACATACATCAGCTCGGTTCATGCGCAGCATCATCGCGCCAAAATATGTAGGATCATTCATGATCTCACGGGCGTGTTCGGGAGTCATTCCCTTTTTCTTGCGTAATTCCACATATTCTGTAACGTATGCTTCAAAATCAGGATCCTGTTCAGGATCGACCTGTTCAACCCCATCTAAGAACACACCGGCTTCGCTGGCGGCTGACAATAACTGTTCTTCTGAACCCAGTATGGTAACACGGGCAATATTTTCTTTAGCGATCTTTACAGCTGCAGCAGCGATCCGTGGGTCTTTTCCTTCCGGCAATACAACATGAACATCAGTATCTTCAATAGCACGTACTCTCAAGCGTTCAAGAGGGGTCATTCCTTCTCCTTAGTATCAAATTTCTTTATGAGTTCAGTTCTTACATGATCCGGTACAAATAATGTAACGTCACCGCCAAATTCAGCGATCTCTTTGATCATAGAAGAACTTAAGTATGTATATTTTTCTTTCGGCATGAGGAATACGGATTCAACATCTTTGCCGATCTTTCTATTTAGTAAAGCCATTTGGAATTCGTATTCGAAATCCGATACGGCGCGCAATCCTCGAATGAGAGCAGATGCACCCCGTTTATGACAAAATTCAACGATCAAACCACTAAAACTTTCTACTTCAACACCGGAGATGTTTTTTACGGCTTCGCGTATTAATTCCTCACGTTCTTTCGTGGAGAATAAGGGAGTTTTACTCGTATTTGTGGCAACGGCAACGATCACTGAATCAAAGATCCTGGCGGCTCGTTTAATGATGTCCAAATGTCCATATGTGATCGGGTCAAATGTCCCCGGATAGATCGCGATTTGATGCATAAACCCTCCAAGCTTATAAACCTGCGAATTTACACTTTTTTTTGTGCGGGAACAATCAATAAAAGTGATAAGACTTGCCAGCTTGCCCGATCTTTGTTCGGATACTGGCTGATCAAGAATTATCTATCCGACCATCCGGCAGATCCTCTTCCCGAAGCTTCGGGATTCGGACACCAGCCGGAAGGTCTAAAAAAAATACCCTGGAACATATGTGACTAAAATGTTTTTAGCATTTTGAAACCATAGATATTATTGATAAATTTAATGCTAATGTTACGTGCCATAAAAAAATCTATCTGGATCACACTGGCGATCTTTCTTTTCTTCGGATTGACAGCTTTCGGTATATTGTATCATTTCTCCAGAGATCTCCCTGATCTGGAAGAACTTGAACGCTTTGAACCAGACATTGTCTCAACAGTATATTCTTCTGATGGTGCGATCCTTACCGAGTTTGGTATTAAAAACAGAACCCTTATCCCCCTTGATTCCATTCCGGATTATGTCAAAAATGCTATCCTCTCTACTGAAGATAAAAAATTCTACGATCATTGGGGTATGGATCTGAGACGATTCACAGCAGCTGTCTATTCTAATATTATCCATGGTTTTGGATCGGGAGGTGCTTCCACATTAACCCAGCAATTGGCGAGAACTCTGCATCTTAACCGTCAGGAAACAATTAAGAGAAAAATACAAGAGCTTATCGTTGCAATTTTGATCGAGAGAAATTATTCCAAGACCGAGATCCTTGAGATGTACCTGAATTCCTGTTTTTGGGGCCATGGCTGCTATGGTATTCAAGCCGCGACAGACTATTATTTTTCAAAAAATGTCCAAGATCTAACACTTGATGAATCGGCAATGTTAATTGGGATATTACCGGCACCTACTCCCTTTTCACCTCGTTTTCACCATGAACGTGCCATCAGACGACGGAATATTGTCTTGAGAAACATGGTAAAAAACAACAAAATATCTCAACAGCAATTCATGGATGCTTTATCTTCAAATACAACTGTGAATTATATTGAGAACAAAAGTATTGCTCCTTATTTCACTGAATATGTCCGGCTTGAAGTCGCAAAATTCTGTCGAACTCAGGGCATTGATTACTATCGAGACGGACTGCAGATATTTACGA
>CAYTLV010000162.1:0-4361 GCA_964438445.1 uncultured bacterium
AAATAGCAGATATTATGAAAAAACAAATGGAGAATATCCAACAACGCAAACAACTTGATAACCAATATACCATGGATATATTTTTGGAGATAGAGATATGAAAAAAGAATCCTTTGCTCCCATTGGAATAATTGCGACACTCGTTTCGTTTTTCTGGTTTAGAATATTTGCGGCTCATTTGATCTCTTTTCAATTGGATCATGAACCTGTTCTGCTTTATACACGGGAGTATTTACTTGACCATTTCCTGTCTTTTGGTGGTATCTCAGACTTATTCTCCCGTTTCCTTATGCAATTTTATATTTCCCCCTGGTTAGGTGCCGGTGCCTTGACAATTATGACCATTTCACTACTGTATCGCGCATATAAAATTAGCAATGGAAAAGGTGAACTGATTTTACTCTTATGGATGATCTCTCTCGCATTTATTACAATCGTTGAAGGCTCCATTGTCATTATTGTCGCCTTAACAATCGTTCTACGGACTATTGATGATCAGGAGAAAACAACAAATCCAAAACTGCTATGGCTTTTTCGCTTTATTGCTCTTCCATTGCTTATATGGGTCACGGGGTCATGGGCTTGGTTATACCTGATCACTGTCATACTTCGGGATAATACCAGCAATCGAAAATCTTCTCTCTTGACGATCTTGTATGTCATTTACGCCGCTATTCTTGCTTTTATAGCGTATCGTTTCATTTGGACCATTTCCGTGGAAAAATTATTTATTGGAATGTTTCCCTTTGATACACTTATTGGTATTGTGCTTTTTGTTCTGAGTGTTGTTACATTACTTTCATCTTTTTTCTCCGAGCCTAAGCATAAGTCTTTTCGCTACTCGATATATGCCATAGCCTTGACAATATTTATTCTGACTACCATCTTTAATATATCAAACCCTCAACGTGTTGCGGAACGCTGGCGCAACTATATTAAAAACGGTGTATACGAGAAAGTGATCCGTAATGCAAAAAAGAACGCTCCCGAAGATCGGATACAAACACTGTACTTAAATTATGCCCTGGCGAAAGAAGATCGATTATTGGATGAAATGTTCACCTTCCCTCAAGTCTATGGACCCAAAGGATTATTACCAAATCCAAACCGCGGTTTCACAACACGGAACATCAACGAATTTTGGTTTATCGGTCACTTTTATTATGAAATAGGTTACATCGATAAAGCTCATCGTATTGCTTGTGATGAATTGATCTTCAATGGAGTGACACCCTCTTATATCAAGCTAATGATAAAATGCCTATTGGCTGACGGTCACGCGCAAGCGGCAAGTAAATACGTCTATCAGCTTGAACATACTTTGTTTTTTAGGAAATGGGCAAAGGAATACCGGGATATGATAAACAAGCCTGCATCTATAAATAAAGAATTCTTCACGGTCAAACAATTGGAACCTAAGAAAATTGAGATCATCTCTTATGATCCGGCTGCAAATCTTCTTACAGTGTTAGAACAACAACCCACTAATTCATTAGCCTTTAATTACCTTTGCGCATATAACCTATTAAGAAAACAGCCCGCGTTTCTTGTTGATAATGTCTGGGTGCTTTATGATCTGGGATATAGCACCTTGCCAAAATATTATCAGGAAGCTATGCTAATCTATCAATTGGGTCATCCTAATGAGAAAGTCGCTCTTGAGGGATTACGAACAGATCAAAAAACCGTTAATGCCTTTATTCGTTTTGGTGCTCAATTCTCAAAGGATAAAACCCCTGTTCTGACAAATTATATAAAACCTTTCAAGGGCATGTATGTTCTTTATTGGTTCTTTACAAAAAAAACTCAGGGGGCATCATGAAAAAATATATCCTAATCCTCCTTCTCGTGGTACTGTTATTATCGTCCTGCTCATCTTATGAAAAAAAAGCCAAAGACCTTTTTCTCAATGCAAGCATCTACCCGGATTATACAGGACTAACAATTCCGGTCAATATTGCTCCTTTGAATTTTAAAATCATGGAAAAAGGCAAACATTTTAAGGTTGATTTCTCTGACGAAGAGGGTCGTGCCTTTAGCTACTCATCCCGCAAAGGCAAGATCAGAATTCCTCAAAAGAGGTGGTCTTCATTTCTTTCAAATGCAAGCGCTGAAGAAATTCATGTAGATATTTATGTTAAACAAAACAGGAAGTGGAAACATTATTCGACTATAACGCATCATGTTTCTCCGGATCCTATAGATGGATTTCTCAGCTATCGTCTTATTCATCCGCAAACCGATTTGTGGAATAAGATGGGACTTTATGAGCGCGATCTGACAAGTTTCAAACAACGAACCATCATTGAAAATTCCACTTTTAATAATACCTGTGTAAACTGCCATCATGTTGCCAATAATAATGCCGAGAATTTCATGTTCCATGCCCGTGCCGGGCAAGCTGGGGGAACATATATTGTCCGTGGTGAAGAAATACTCAAACTGGCACCTAAGATCTATGAATTATACAAAAGTGTTGGCTACGCGGCATGGCATCCAAACGGTCGTTATATTGTCTTCTCAGCGAATTCCGTGTACGGCTGGGATGTAAATCAATCAAGCGTGCATTTGATCAATGGTGCGGATAGCAAGTCGGATCTGCTGGTATATGATATTGACAATAATGCTTTCTATACGGATTCATCGGTTTTTAATAGTCGCTATTGGGAAACCTATCCCACATGGGCACCTGACGGGAACACGATCTATTATTGCAGGGCAGAAGCATTAAATGCCAAGAACCATGAAGATCTGACGCATGTCCAATATAACTTAATGAAAGTATCATTCGATCTTGAGTCTCATAAATGGTCGAAACCAGAAACTGTCATTGATGCCGTTTCACTAAATCGTTCCGTTGCCTTTCCTCGTATTTCTCCTGATGGCCGTTATCTGATGTTCACTCTTTACGATTATGGCGTGTTTTCAATTTTTCGGACGATCTCGGATCTGGCTATTTATGATCTCAAAGAAAAACGTTCCTATTTATTGAATACTATCAATACACAAGAAACAGAAAGTTATCATTCTTGGTCTTCCAACGGAAAATGGGTCGTCTTTTCAAGTAAATTTCCCGATGGAGAATGCGGCCGTCCTTATATCGCAGCTTTCGATACCAAAACCGGTATGACCTCAAAATCTTTTATCCTTCCTCAAAAAGACCCCGAGTTCTACAGTCGTTTTATTCTTTCTTTCAACATACCTGAGCTATATCATACTTCTTCGAAATTCAAACAATTTGACTTGCTCAAAGCAACGAAGAATGCTTCCATACCGGCAAGCGTCAAAGAAGGTCCCGGAACAGAAAATTATAATCAAACAAAAACAAAAAAAAATTCACTTTGGCAAGCCAACTAATCATAAAAAAATATTTCTTTTTAATCATCATGCTTTCCTTTGTCTGCATCCTGATGGCTCAAGATAATGAACATAAAAATATTCATCAGATCGAATGGGAAGAACACCTAAATGATCCCGATCAACAATTACTATATAAAAATACAGCAGTTACGGTAGACCCCCTTCAGGAACGTGATCCAAATGCACCTCAACTGACTCGAGCTGTCTTTGGTTATCTACCGGATTGGAAATATATTTCCGCTCCATCCTATTTTGATTATTCGGTCCTGTCGCATATAGCTTTGTTTGATTTTACCGTTTCGACCAACGGTAATATCATTGGATCTCCCTCCGGGTGGCCAAGTGGTTGGCTAAGCATGATGAATACCGCACACGCTAATGGTGTAAAACTCATTATGTGTGTAGTGGAATTCGATGATGATGATATTCATGCCCTGATTAACAGCACAACAGCCTCTCAAAATTTTTACCAGAACGTCGCATCCATAATCACTACTTATAATCTTGATGGTGTAAATATTGATTTTGAAGGTCCGAAAATTGCAGATCGCGGTACTCCGATGAATAATTTTATGCAAGGTTTAAAGAATTATATTAAAACAAATATTAGCGCTGAACAGGAAATATCGTTTGCCGGACCGGCGGTAAACTGGAGCGGTTGGGATCTTCCGGGTTTAGTAGATGCATGTGATTATGTCTTTATCATGGGTTATGCCTACTGGTGGAATGGAGCATCGACAACAGGACCAAGCGCACCAATTACCGGAGCAACTTACAATCTTGAACAAACCCTGATCAATAGCGAAAACGGCTATGGCTCCTGTGATAAAACAAAATTGATCCTTGGTCTTCCCTATTACGGAAATAGGTGGAAAGTATCATATGATCAACGTTCAACCGTAAATGCAACAACATTAGCTGATGGATCATCTATTGTTTATGCTTCTGCAAAAGACTATTACGCAAGTTATGGTCGTCAATGGTCAACAAGATATGAAGAT
>CAYTLV010000163.1:0-4351 GCA_964438445.1 uncultured bacterium
TACAATATGTACCTATACACATGAGAGACATGCGTGATATCACGAACGTATCTTATAGGGGTGATGGAAGTAATTGGAAGCAACTGGAACTGGCGGCAAACAAAAGGAAATAGATGTATGAAACCGAACATTCAAAACCTGGAAGAGTTGGTACATAAGTTCTACTGTGACCCAACTATTTCTAGTGATCGCAAGTCGATGACTAGGATGATTTGTCGCTATGCCTGTAAAGCTATGGGATTTGATGAAATGCGGGAAATTCCTGTACATAAGCTTATGACAGCAAAAAGGCAGTTATGTACATATCTTAGCAATACCAATTTAAGTGAGAACACTAGGGCCAGTTATAACGGCTTTTTTTCACGACTTCTAACATGGGGAGAGAACCGGGATCTAATCCATATCGGCTTTCAGGTTGAACTTTCTAAGAAATGGCTGCAACTAACTTTTCCACTAAAGGGAGTAAAGTCGGGTAGAAAAGGCCATCGTAATGCTCTTCGTCGGTTGGCCAACTGGGCAACTACTCTCGGAATTGATCCGGATGAACTGAGTTCAGAGATGCTAGAGAGCTTTAGGGATTATCTCCGAGACGAAAGTGGAATAAAAGCATGGCGTCAAATTTATCATCGTGCTCAAAAAGAATGGAATCTTCATGTGCAGAATGGGATAGTGGAATTCCTAGATTGGCCCATATTGCCATCTGGAAGGCGCTCAAAATATTCTGTCATGTTGCATGAATGGCCGCAAGCTATGCAAAAAGCATATCAAAGTTATAGAGAATGGTGTTTGGCAGTTTTTATAAATAATCGTGATCCAAAATATCATCAACGCCTCGTTAGCGCAGATCAAAACCTGAGTAACCTTGAACGTATAGTAGGATTTGCTCATAACATCCAAGGAAAACAAATAAGATCTTTTAGTATGGATATGTTTTTTGATGAAACTCTTATCAATGATTACATCGAGTGGATGATAAACATTCGCAATGCTGGCAAGATTCGCGTCACTCAGAAGAGATTGATAGCTCAACTTCTAGGGATGGCAAAAGGTTATTATAATAATGAAAAGGCTAGTGATTGGCTTACCAGACTCCAAAACAATCTTGTGTCAGAGCCAGTTAAGAATAAAAAAGAAGCATTAATACCGTTAGAAGACTTGATGCGAGTCCCAGAAGCGATCAAACAAAAGAGGCTAAAAATTGAGAGAAATGCTCGAAAGAAGAAGCAAAAATTTAGTATGCTTCATCAGGCTAAGTTATTTATGGAGGAACTTATGTATAGGTTTCTCCTGGAACGACCCATCAGGCAAAAAAATTTACGGGAAATGAAGTTAGATATCAATCTTTTGCATCAGGAAGATGGTCATTGGCAGGTGAAATACAGGGGGGAAGAGATGAAAAATGGACTACCATTCCAGTTCCCTTTTCCAATCGAGCTTGAGCCAATGCTTGTGGAGTATTTAAAAAAGTATCGACATTATGTCTGTAATGGTTATGACAACGAATACGTTTTTCCTAATCCCAATGGGGGACATATTGATGCTCGTGTAATTCAGCGTATGGTACACAACAATACGATTGAGGCTTTAGGAAAACCCATGAATCCACACCTAATTAGAGATTGTGTCGCCTACGATTTTCTGAAAGAAAATCCGGGGCAGTATTTAATACTTTCTCAATTATTAGCGCATTCTGATCCAAATACTACTATCCAAATCTACGGACACTTTGAAGCGGAAGAAGCAGTGGTCCTGTACGATCGTTGGAGAAGGAAAAAAGGACAGCGAACAACTGGAAGTGATCAAATAAATGGAAAGGAGGATAAAAATGTCGCCAGAGGATGAAAAACTGCTATTCACCGTCGAAGAAATTGCTGATCTATTGCAGAAAAAGGAACGGACTATTCGAGAGATGTGCTACAATCATCAGATTCCACATTATAAAGTCGGTCGGTCAACACGCTTTAAGCTTGAGGACATCTTAATATGGCTAGAGCAGGACTGCAAAATAAAGCCAATGAGTAATCCGACTTTGCGAGAGACTAAAGCACGCAGACACCAATCAGGTCCTCCAGCATTGGTTTGTGGCGATAGAGCAGTCACAGCTGCTGCAGGTAGCTAGCCGCAGCTATTTTGTACCAGTTTCGATTGACAACGACTTGAGCTGGTTTACCTGATCGTGTAAACGGTGTGGATAGAGGTGAGCGTATTGCATGGTAGTTTCGATCCGAGAGTGCCCTAGGAGTTCTTTCAGCTCTCTTAACCCAACGCCAGCCTCGATGAGAAGACTGGCAAAGGTATGCCGGAAGGTATGCAATGATCCTTGAATACCTAACTTGACGAGACGCGGTTTCAAGTAGTGGTAGAGGTCATCATCGCGGAACGGAACTTTGGCACTATTCACAAACACGTAGTTCTTGTCAAATTTTCGGTTTTCCTGTCGCTTGAGAACATCATATACTTCATCTTACATGGGGATAGTACGAACACTTGATGTTGTTTTTGTTTTGTAAATGATGATGCCATCTTTAATGATTTGATGCCGGACATGAATAAGTCGTTTATCAAAGTCGATATCGCTCCATTGTAGGTGCATTAGCTCACCCTTACGCAATCCAGTGAATAGAAATACTCTGAAGATATCTTTCATCCAGTCCTTAGAAAAACTGTCAAATATTTCCTTAATTTCGTCCTGCGTAAAAAAGTGGGGCAGTGATTTTTGAGCGGGTTTAAATCTGATATTTTGAACAGGATTATTATCCAAAGCGTTTATCTCAAGAGCGAACCGGAAACACTTTTTAATTTCCATAAGCTCATTTGAAATGGTTTTATCCTGAATCTTTTTAGTCTTTCTGTGGTGAATGTAATCCCAAACATCTTTTGTTCGTATATCTCCAAGTTGTCGAATCCCTGGTTTGTGTTCCCAGACATAGTCAACCAGATTTTGTATTATCCGTGTATAACGATTAAGTGAGGAGTTAGTAATCCCTGTCGCTCCCAAATGATCGATATAATCTTGCATGTATTCATTGAATGGGGGATTGTCAATTTCTACTTTTATAGATCCAGTTGGGCGATATAAATCAGCTTCAATCTCCCGACGCATTGCTTCAGCTTCTTTTTTAGTAGCCCCGCAAGCCTTGCGAACACGACGTCCTTTTTGGGGATCATAATAGTCTACATACCAAGTTCTGATGCGACTGTTTGTTTTGCTTTTTCTGGAGAATATGCGCATCAATGTGTCCTCATTTGGCACAAATATGGCACAAATTTCAATAATGGTGTTTTTGTGCTCTCTAGAAATATAGCACAAACAACAACTTACAGCAAATAAAAAATGATTATGCGGAGAGGGAGGGATTCGAACCCCCGGTACCCTAAGGTACGCTGCATTTCGAGTGCAGTGCATTCAACCGGACTCTGCCACCTCTCCATTAATCATTAAAAAACTGATCCTTGAAAGTATCCCTTAGGACATTTCATCAGCCGGATTTTATTCGTCGCGGCGAAGCCCACGGGGCGGAGACGGACCACCTCTCCATTTGTCAATTTGTTCGCATCAATATAAATATGGTGTATGAGGCCACAACGTCATAAGAATCGAGATAAATCTTTTTACTTACGGGTCGCTCCAAAAAAATTGTCCAAGATTCCCTTGCACTTATGCTCAAGAATCCCGCCGATAATTTCAACTTTGTGATTTAAAAATTTTCCTGAACACAATTGAACCGCTCCACCGCAACCACCGTGCTCGAGGTCATCAACACCAAACACAACTCTCGGAATACGGGCATTCAAGATGGCTCCAGCACACATAGGACAGGGTTCCAGGGTCACGTAAATGGTTGCATCTTTCAAACGCCAATCCTCTATATGATTGGCTGCAGCAGTGATGGCCAGGATCTCCGCATGTGCTGTGGGATCATTCAATGATTCCCGCTGATTGTAACCCTTTCCAATGATCTGGTTATTTAGAACCACTACGGCGCCAACTGGTACTTCCTTGTGGGTGAAAGCCTTTTCCGCTTCCCTGAAAGCCTGTTCCATCCAATGGGCATGTGAATCTGTGTTTAAAAGAGAGAGATCTCGCTGGCTATCGTCCATATCTAGATCACTAATCAGTTGCGGGGTTGAAGGGATGAGCTTTGATCTGTCCATGAGAAAGCTCATGGAGATCCCAGGAAAAGGCATCTGCCTTGTCTTTCTTGATTCTCAAGCGGATTTTTACACTATCACCATAATCCTGATCTAGGAGTTGGGCTTCATATGTATCTATCAATCGATACACCAGATTGGCATGTTCAAAATCACAGGCGCATTCCAGTGATACTCTGGGAACAAAGGTTCGTTTCTT
>CAYTLV010000164.1:0-737 GCA_964438445.1 uncultured bacterium
CTATGTGGGAGAAGATGTAGAGAACATTCTTGTACGTCTTTTACAATCTGCCGAGTATGACCCTAAAAAAGCCGAGTACGGTATTATTTATATCGATGAGCTGGACAAGATCGCGCGTAAATCAGCCAATCCTTCCATCACACGCGACGTAAGCGGGGAAGGGGTACAGCAATCACTCTTAAAGATACTTGAGGGCACAATAGCTCACGTTCCACCTAAAGGCGGAAGAAAACATCCTGAAGCCAAGATGGTCCAGATCGATACACGGAATATTCTTTTTATCTGTGGTGGTGCCTTTGACGGAATTGAAGATGTGATCGCACGCCGTATCGGAAAAAAAGAGATTGGTTTTGGTGATAAACAGCAGATGGGGAAAACCTTGGACAAGAATGCCCTTCTTGCTCAAGTCGGTCCCGAAGATCTTATTGAGTATGGATTCATTCCTGAGCTTGTTGGTCGTCTGGCCGTTGTTACCAGTCTGAGTGATCTTGATGCCGAAGCAATGATCAGTATTTTGACTGAGCCTAAGAATGCCTTGCTCAAACAATATAAACTTCTACTTAAGCAGGAAGGAATTACATTGGAATTCCGGAAAGGCGCCCTTAATGAAATTGTTAGGCGTTCTATGACGCGTAAGACCGGTGCCCGTGCTTTGCGATCCGTTATGGAAAGCATTATGCTGGATCTAATGTACCGAGCTCCCGATATGGAAAATGTTGTCAAAGTTGTTATTGATA
>CAYTLV010000164.1:747-4337 GCA_964438445.1 uncultured bacterium
AAAGAAAGACTATAAGATCGTAAAGCGTGACGTGTAACTCGTAACTCGAAAATAAATGAAAATATAAAAGGCTCGATTTATCGGGCCTTTTTCTTTTTGTGGAGATTTTAATAGCCCCAGGTTTTAACCTAGGGCTGTTGGTACTAAATTTTAAGAAATCTTATCGAAGTTTATTAATCTTTTTCAGGAGGAATTGGCGATGTCATTTTCCCTATAAAGATGATTGCATGTGTCTGTGTATCCTGAATAGCGTAGATAAAAGGATGATCAAGTTTTACTTCAATAGCCGTGGACCCAATTGATGTGATATCTATAATTATCGCTGTCACTGCCGCGGCTTCGGCACCTGTTTCGTCCACAGATATATAAGTATCTTGCAAAACTTTACTAACATATAAATTATTTAGGTCATCGAACATTCCATTTAAATCGGGTAAGATGAATAAATTCGTTAAACCGAGAGCTTTCAAGGGTTCGTTCATTGCATATTTGTATGATTCTTTAAACTTGGGCATCTCAAGAATAATTTCCGTCGGTTGCGCTAAATTCATCCAAGTGTTCCATTGCTCATCATCTAGGCGTATCAAAAAGTCATCGCAACTTTCTTGTTTAGGCATGATACAGGTCATTTCGTAGCGAGAGTTATCTTTGAAGGGAATGCAGATAATTTGAATATTGCTATTGGCGTAATAGTTCATATTAAATGGGTCGTCCGAAGTACCTCCGCGCATCATGCTACATTCAATTGAAGCGCTTTCATCTGTTTGGGTATAAAAGGTTTTGCTTTCAGTATTGCTTTTATTAAAACCGTTTATCCATTCACCTAAAAAGTAAGTGGCATTGGCAAGGACTGCTGCGGTTTCGTCTGAAAACATTGAAGGATCTACAATATTTTTAATTTTGTTATTCGTATGATCTGCAGCCCATTGATTGATCACTTCAGCTGCGTTGACAGTATTCGTGAAATCCATATCTGAGACTTCGGTGTTAAAATAAGTATCTAGAACATTTAAATAGGCACTGGTGGGATGATATCCTGTTTTATACCAAAATGCGTGGGCAAGCGATAGATCAACACCTTCATCAAGTGTTGTAAGATAAGTGCCGAAATCCTTATAAAGTTGATACAGACCCTCATCTTCGGGGAAATCGTTTAAGTAAAAGACATCTCTTAGGGACTGAGTGGTTTCACCACCGCTTCCGGGATAAAGTAAGCCGAATGCGTACATCATACTAACAGGAGATATAAAAACATTTCCGCTATCTTCATTTGTGATTTCACGTACCAAGTCGAATGAAAAATTGTTGATGGAACGCCCAAAATCGTCATATAGACTAATAGTATTAACAGTTTCTGAATTATACCCAAAAGTCTCGGGCGTATCGCTTCCCAAATAGGGGAGGATGTCAGGCGCTAGGATCTTAGTTTCATCCCTTTTAATTTTAAAACTGATCGGTAGCTCTTCATTGACTTCTGAGGCTCTACTTGAACCGTTTACTGGTGCTGCCGCAACAATTGAATCTAAGTTATTTATAACCAAAAATTGCTTTAATGTATAGTTCCCAGTATTCAAGCTGATGGTATTTGTTGTATATAAATCATTATGAGCGGACGCGAATTTTAATAATTCTGTTCTGATCTCACCACCGCTTGTTTCGTAGATTACAGAAACAGCTGATGGGGTAATGTTTTCAAGCTCTAATTCAAAATACATATTTCCTTTTGCTTTTTCTCCCAAAAAAGAAAATATCTGACAAGAACTGAGAGTAAGAAGTATGAATAAGAATACGCTTAATTTTTTCATAAAGACCTCCAAGTGAGTAAGATGTTTTATGTTAGGAAAAATTCATTTAGGATGAAAGGATAAATTATCAAATGATCCAACTGACTCAAATTTCTTAACTTTTATAAAACATAGCCCTTCGATTTTGAAGGGCAATTTAAATATGATTGACTCAATTATATTCATTTTGATTGACCTAATCATAGAAAAGGCAAACTTAATTCACCTTACTTTTTTCTAGCTACTAACTACTGAATTCTATTATTAAATATTAAACCTGATATTCAAAATATCACCATCTTTAACAATATATTCTTTGCCTTCAAGTCGAACCAATCCTTTGGCTTTTGCTTCGTTCATACCACCTTCTTGCATGAAATCATCATATGTAATGACTTCGGCACGAATAAATCCTTTTTGCAGATCACTGTGGATCGCGCCAGCGGCTTCGGGAGCAGTTGCGGGTGTGTGCAAATTCCAGGCACGGACTTCATCTTCACCTACGGTAAAAAATGAAATAAGTCCAATGGCTTCATAGGAGGTTGCGATCACATGATTGATAGCCGGTTCATCGATCCCGAGTTCTTCCATGAACATGGCGCGTTCGTCGGCATCCAGTTCCTGTATCTCTTTTTCAGCTAGTGCAGAGACTGAGGTAACGCGTATCTTGGGGAGTTTTTCTTTAAATGTGGTTTCATAATCCATGCGTTTAGCGTAATGATCTTCATCACAATTCAATACCGCCATAAGCGGTTTCTGTGAAAGAAATTGAAAACCACGGATCAATTTATCTTCGCTTTCATTAATTTCGATCTCGCGTAGAGGGATGTTCTCTTCGAGTGTATTCTTGCATTTTTCCAGGATCTCTTCTTCGTGAGCTTCGTATTGAGGCGCGGAACGTGCTTTTAGATGCTTTACTTTATTTAATCTTGTTTCAACCACAAGGAGATCGGCAAAGATCAGGTCTTCTTCAAGATGATTAAGATCTGCAACCGGATCGATGGTGGCAGGTAATCCCTCACCATTATAACCGTTAAAAAGCTGAATGACCGCAACGAGACTGTCGGTCTGACGAACCGCTTCAAGGTATTTGGCTGCCTGATCCGTCCGCATGCTGGTGGGTATACCCATGACATCGATACAGTCAAAATAGGCAAAAATTGTTTTCTTGGGATTGAATATTTCCGATAAGCGATTAATGCGTTCATCGGGAAGGACGACTTGTCCGCGATGGTATTCCGCTATACCTGTTTTGACGGATTCATACTTTTCTTGGGTCAGCAATTCAAAAAGGGTGCTTTTCCCCGAATATTTTAAACCGATAAATCCTAATTGCATATTATCCTTTCGCAGGTAATGAATTTACATATGACAAGATAAGTGCCCGAGTGGCATCTATACCTTGACTGTGTGTGCGCTCTACACCGTGAGAGGCGCTAACGCCGGGCCCGATCAATCCAACCCGGATATCTTTTCCCGAACGTAATAAGGCTGTTCCGTCACTAGAATAATAGGGAAAAACATCCACCGTATAGGCAATCTTATTTTCCGATGCAAGTTGTTCCAATTTTCTACGTAATTGCAGATCATAAGGACCGGCGGAATCTTTGGCACAGATCGAGACTTTTGTTTCATCTCCGGTCACACCATCACCAACCACACCCATATCGGCGATCAGGACATCCTTTACCGATTCTGGAACTCCGGCGGGACAGGCATGTCCTACTTCTTCGTAATTTGAAAAATAGAAGCCAACTTTTTTATTCTTGAGAGTATCAAGTTCGTTTTGAAGTATATCTAACATAA
>CAYTLV010000165.1:0-4326 GCA_964438445.1 uncultured bacterium
AGTTCCCATCAACCGAGATAACATGTGCGCCATATTGTAAAGCTTGGATCATTTTAGCTTTGGGAGCGGTCTTGGGTAAAAAGATTGTCGCTTTAATTCCACATGCTGCGGCAATGCCTGCCATCGAAGAACCCGCATTCCCTGTAGATGCCAGAACGACCTCATTGATCTGATGCTTTTTTGCAAAAGCAGCAACAAGTATCGAAGCTCTATCTTTAAATGATCCGGTTAAATTTCCAGTATCGTCTTTTAAGTAAAGATGTTTATGGGCGCCCAAATGTTCGGCTTTCCAAAGTGGGGTATTTCCAACGGGTAAGTCAGGTATATCTTCCAAATCTAATGGTAGCAATTCTTCGACATTAAAGGGTCCATCCGCAGAATATTTGATCTCTAAAATTCCTCTTAATGGTTCAGTGTCTTTTTGCTTTTGACTGCAAAATGGACAAACCATTAACTCTGGCGTGATCTCAAATTCTTTTCCGCATTCAGAACAGACATATTTACTTTGAATACTCATACTCATCCTTACATGGTTAAGCCCATGACGGCCTTGGCTGTATGCAGTCTATTTTCTGCTTCATCATATATAATAGCAGCTTTGCTATCTATAACCCCAGGCGTTACTTCATTACCGCGATCAGCAGGAAGTGCATGCATGTACCTCACATTTTTCTTGGCTAAACCCATGCGGCGTTCGTCGCAAATCCAGCTTTTATGCTTTTCAAGATTTGCTTTCATTTCTTTTATGCAAGCGTCTTCGTTGGCATTGTATTCGTCAAAAGTATAATTACCAAATCCACCCCAATTTTTGGGAATAACAATATTGGCATCTTCAAATGCGGCATCCATGTCATCAACAAAATTAAGCTTTCCGCCATTTTCTATCGCATTATTTTGTGCAGTATCGACAATATTCTTCAGCAATGGAAATTCCTTAGGAGCCGCAACGGTAACATCCATGCCATAACGAGGAAAAAGTAAGATCTGTGAAAGTGGAACCGACAAAGGTTTTGCGTGAGATGTTGCATATGCCCAGGAAATTGTGATCTTAATATCTTTCAATTCTTTACCGAAATATTCTTGGATGGTCATCAAATCCGCAAGTCCTTGCATAGGATGATAAAGATCGTCCTGTAATGACATGATAGGAATTCTTGAGTTGGCAGCCAATTCGTTCAAATATTTATTTCCAATACCATAAAAGCAATTTCGGCAAGCAATACCATGACCCATTCTTGACAAAACCATAGCTGTATCTTTTGCGGATTCTCCATGGGATAATTGCATTTTATCGGGAGTCAGATCATGCGCATGACCACCCAATTGTGTCATGCCGGCTTCCATGGAATTTCGGGTACGTGTAGATTGCTCAAAGAACATCATAAACAAAGTCTTATCACGAAGCATGCGATGAGGTGTCCACTTGTAATATTTTTTCTTCAGTGAACCCGCAAGGTTCAAAGTATGATCGATCTCTTGTCTGCTCCAATTCTGGAGAGTAATAAAATGCTTGCCTTTAAAATCTTTGTTCTTCATCAAATATCCTTTTATCTACAAAATTATTTTTCTTCCAATGCATACGGCAAAGCGGCATAAAATGCAGTGGCCTTTTCCAGATGTTCGATCGGTACCTTTTCGTTGGGTGCGTGAGCATAGATCTCATTGCCCGGTCCAAAGCCAATACAGGGGATCTTATGCTTTCCACAAATTGCAACACCATTGGTCGAAAATGTCCATTTATCGATACGTGCAGGTTCGTTAAACAACCCCAAATGCGCCTTTACACCAGCCTGTACCAACGGATGATCTTCTGGGATCTTCCATGTGGGAAAATACTTTTCTTGTTTGAAAATTTTACCGGTATAGCTTTCGCGAGCATAGATAGGAACACTGACTTCACTATTATCACTCAAAATATTCTGAACTTCTGCCACAGCTGATTCTTTAGTTTCGCCCCAAGTTAAGCGACGATCAATATGCATAAATGCTTTATCTGGAATAGCACACAAGGAAGGAGTTTCTGTGGTTAATACGGTCGGGGCAATACTGCCCTTTCCAAGAAATTCATCGTCCTTTAAAACTTCGTGTAGTTCTTGAATTTTAAGTGCTGTTTTTGCAGAGGAATAGATCACATTTTTTCCGCGTTCCGGTGCCGAGCCATGAGCAGATAATCCGGTGACATGAACTTCCATTTCCATGCGACCACGATGACCGCGATATAAACCAAGATTGGTCGGCTCGGTGATAACAGCAAAATCGGGGATCAATTTTTCTTCCTCAATTAAGTATAACCAGCACATGCCATCGCAATCTTCTTCCATTACGGTAAAAGTGAAATAGATAGAGTAATCGCCATCGTAATTCATTTCTGTTAAAATACGAGCAGCGGTCACCATGGAGGCTGCACCACCTTCTTGGTCCACAGTACCTCTTCCATGAACATGATCATCTTTGATCAATCCGGAAAATGGGGATAAATCCCACTGCTCAACATCACCCGTATCAACGGTATCGATATGAGCATCAAAAGCCAATATTTTTGGGCCCCTTCCAACTCGCGCGATGAGATTTCCAAGTCCGTCAATACGGACATCCTTAACACCTGCGGCTTTCAGTTGTTCTTTTATTTTAAGTACGACTTTTTCTTCCCCAGCACTTAATGAGGGAATTTTTACCATATCAGACAGGCATTCCGCTGAATATTGGCGGTATTGTTTTGCCATGTCTCTGATCTTTTTGATCTTGTCCAATCTTTGCCTCAACAATCTGTTATTAGTTTATCACGCTTTCTATAGCATCTTTGATCACTTTCATATTCATTGCAATATGTAATGAAATTTCACCGATCCATTTTTGTTTAAGTTCAACATTCAATACTTTAAATTCTTTGTCCAATTCTACTTTGAAATCTTTTGAAGAAAATTCAAATGTGTTATCATTTTCATCTAAGCGATAAATGCATTCGTTTAATTTATATAGGATATGGTTACCCTTATTCCAATAACCTCTCTCTAGAGAATCAAAACTCTCTTTGCATAAAGCAATATTGGGCTTATCGGTAAATGGACGTCCGTTGGTCGGACAAAAACTCGTACAGTTCCCGCATTCATTACAAAGATCTGCAATGTTCAATATTTGATATACCTGTTCAATAACAAAATTGTCATCTTGTACCAAAGAATAGTTACCATTTCCAACCATGATCTTGTCAATTTTCATATCATAGGTTTGAGTTGTATAACCCACATTTGCACGATTGGGACACACGGTAATACATATATCACAGATCTCATCGCAATTCACACAACGTGCAGATTCGATCATAACATCCATTTCACTCATAGATTGATCAACCAAAGCGTCCAGTGTACGATCTCCAAGATCTAAGGTTTCAAGTTGTACACCCGGAATAACGCGAGATAGTTTTTGGTGATGCTTTTCTCGGGAAGTCTTTGATCGTTTAATGGTATTTTCGTTTTCCATCTTTAGGCCAAATCTCGACAAGATCTCAATCGCGACATCTTTTCCATCTGCCACCGCTTTGATCAAAAATGACGCGCCACGATATGCATCGCCACCAACGAATACATTTTCCAATTGTGTTTCCAGGCCCTTCTTTGTCTGTAATAATTTCTCGTCTAAAAAATCTATATCCAGACTTTGTCCAAATGCCGGAATCAGCGTATCAACGGGAAGCTCGAATTCTTCATCGGGAATGATCACCGGTTTTGGTCTAGCGTTTTTCTCTGCTTTTTCCAATTGCATTTTATGACATTCTAGCGCCTTGATCTTTCCGTTCTCACTGATGATCTTTGCGGGTGCCGCCAATTCCAATAGTTGAATATTTTCTTCCAAAGCAGCCAATATTTCGTCCTTATCAGCTGGCATTTCATGCTGTGTGCGTCGGTAAACAATGGAAACAGTACTGTTTGGCGAACAAACCCGTCGTGCTGTCCTAGCAACATCAATGGCCGTATTCCCTCCGCCAAGAACAATAATATTATCACCAAGATCCGTGATCTTTCTATTCTTAACGTCCAGTAAAAATGCCAGAGGATTTATATATCCTGCCACACCTTCACCACCCGGGATGTTGGCTTCCATTGCATTTTGTGCGCCGATGGCAACATAAACGTAATCAGAATCTTTGCGTAATTTTTCAAAATTCTTTTTATCGACCTTGCTGTTCGTGTGGATCTTTACACCGACTTCTTTGATCACGTCGATATCTCTTTTTAGTGCCTCTTCCGATAATCTGAATTCCGGAATCACATCCGCCAGCATCCCACCGGGGACCGCTTTCGTTTCATAAACATCTACATCACA
>CAYTLV010000166.1:0-4319 GCA_964438445.1 uncultured bacterium
AGGACCGGGCGGTAAAGTCATTAAAGAAATTATTGCTAAAACCGGCGTTGAAATGGATATTGATCAAGAAGGAATCGTTAAGATCTTTACCATGGATGCTGCAAAAGCTAAATTAGCTGAAGACTGGGTTAAAGCACTCGTTGCTGAACCAGAAGTTGGTAAAATTTACGATGCAAAGGTCACACGTCTTATGGACTTTGGTGCTTTTGTTGAATTTATGCCTGGAAAAGAAGGCTTGGTCCATATTTCTGAAATGTCTTGGGAACGCACCAATGCCGTTACTGATGTTGTTCATGAAAATCAAGCCATTAAGGTTAAATTGTTTGAAGTTGATAGTCAGGGTCGTGTGAACTTGAGTATCAAACGGACAACAGCACCACCTGAAGGCTATGTTGAACCTGAACGGAAACCACGTCCCGATAGAAGACCAAGCAATAACCATTCACGGGATCGTCGAAGATAATCCTAAACGGAATTAATGCAATTACCATATCATAAAACCGTTTTAAATAATGGAATTACTACACTGACCCAATCGGTTGACTCAGTTCGCTCGGTTGCGGTCGGTGTTTTCATTCAAGCAGGTTCTTGCGATGAGAACCCGAAAAATAACGGTATCGCACATTTTCTTGAACATATGTCCTTTAAGCAGACAAAAACACGGTCGGCGTACGATATTGTAGAAGATATTGAATCCCGCGGTGGCCATGTAAATGCCTATACCAGTCGAGAATTGACCGGCTATTATGCACGGGTACTTGATTCGGAGTTGGATAAGACGCTGGAAGTGCTTTGTGATATTGTTCTCAATTCTACTTATCCAAAAGATGAGATCAAGCGCGAAAAATCCGTAGTCATAGAAGAAATCCGCGATTCATTGGATACCCCTCAGGATATAGCGAACGATTCTTTTATGGAACAGATGTTTCCAAAACATCCCTATGGTTATCCCATTATGGGTAACGAGGATACAGTTTCTTCTTTTTCATTGGATACTATCCGTGATTTTGTTGATAAGCAATATACCTCTTACCGTATAACAGTTGTAGCTGTTGGTGCCTTAGATCATAATAAAGTCGTTAAAAAAGTGGAAGCGATGATGGGAGATTATAAGACCATCACTCACGCACGTGAGGAATATCCGCTTTTTGATTCTGTAGAAAAAGAACGAATCGTTTCACGAGATATTGCTCAGTCTCATTTACTTATTGGCCGTCGTGCTATGGGATATACCGATAAACGTCGTGTTGCCTATGCTGTTCTGAACTCAATTTTGAGTGCAGGTATGACATCTCGTCTTTTCCACAATATTCGTGAGAAATACGGTTTTGCGTATACTATCTATTCATTTATCGATGCTTTCAAAACCACGGGTTTGTTTGGTGTATATATTGCAACAGATCTAAAACATGTTGATACACTGAAAGAACTGATTTGGAAAGAGTTTAGAAAATTAAAAAATGATGGTGTCAGCGAACTGGAATTGGATAAAGTAAAAGCTCAAAGCAAAGGTTCACTGGTCATGGGCCTTGAAAGCATGCACAATCAGATGGAACGCATGATACAACAACATGTGCGTTACAATAAGATAGTCAGCATAGATGAATCACTAAAAAAAATTGAAGCTGTAAGACCTAAAGATATACAGGATATATCGCAAGAATTGTTTAACGAATCACTATTTCATACTTTACTTCTGAAACCAAATGGTAAAAAAACTTAAATACCCCGTACTAGCCTATCATAAAGTAACAAAGCAATGGGAAATTTCTTATACCATGCTTTATCCCCATAATTTTGAACGCCAAATGAGATATTTGGCAACAAATGGCTATGTAGGCAAAAGTTTGCGGGAATATCTTGTTGACCCCCAAGACAATTACTTCGTATTAACCTTTGATGATGCCTATGAAAATGTGTACGAAAATGCTTTTCCATTGTTAAAGGAATTGGGTTTTTCTGCGACTGTATTTGTCTTGACCAATTACATTGGAAAAGATAATACATGGGATTTTACCCCCGGAAATATATTTTCACGGCATATGAATGTTGAGCAGTTGAAAACTTTGCATCAAGCAGGGTGGGAGGTAGCTTCACATGGTGAGAATCACCGGGCAATGACAGGTTTGCATCCCGATTCAGTTATACATGAGCTCAAACATTCTAAAGAACTGATCTCTTCTTTGATAGGGGATGAAGTTGAAACCTTTTGTTTTCCCTTTGGAGTTTATAATGCAGCTGTGGTTGCAGCAGCCAAATCCTGTGGGTATAAAAATTTGGTGGGATTCACAGAACCATCACGTTACGGTGTGATTTCCCGATCTGCAGTTTATCGTACAGTTGATGGTCGTTTATCTGTACTACGGAAGATAAGAAGATGTCCTTTCGATCTCTTTTTTGAGGGAATCAAAGAAGGAATTATTCATTCTTTTTCATTGTTTTCACGACTCGCTCAGCGCTTTCGCAAATAAAATAACTCGTTTATAAAAAGTTTATAATATGCTTGATTATTAGGCACTTATAGGTGTATCTTTAAGTAATATTATTCTAAGGTGGCGTTATGAAGTATAAGACAATTAAAAAATTATATTACTCTATCAGCGAAATCAGTAAAATGCTGGATATTAAGCAATCAGTGATTAGATATTGGGAATCTGAATTTAAAGAATTAAAACCTCAAAAGAACCGGGCTGGAAATCGAATTTACAAAAAAGATGATATCGCAATATTGCGTATGATCAATCATTATGTACATGGAAAACATCTCTCGATCCACGAAGCGAATGAAGTGATCATGGATCTTAAGGCCGAGGGTTTGTATAAACGTAAACTACAGGAATTAAATGAGATCGAACCAGAAAAAGCATCTGCAGAAGAAAAAATTGAAGCGGTTACTGAAGTCGAATCTGAACCTGAAGAATTGATCGTCAAAGTAGCAGAAGAAGAAGTCATAAGTCCCGAACCGGAAATTCAACTAACAGAAAAAAATGAAACTGAACCGCAATTCAAGATAGTAACGCCCACTGAGGAAACATTTATATATCCATTGGATGAAGCGAAGGAAGAGGAAGCTATTAAAGAAGAATCCATTCCTGAAGAACTTATTGAGCCTAAAGCTGAAGCTCCTCAATTATTTGAAGAACCGGATGTGGGTAAAGAAATTGAACATATCGAAACGGAACCCACACCTGAACCTGCAGTTATTGAAGAACCGGAAGAAATACCTAAGATCAAAGAAGAACCTAAGAGCGATCCCGAGCTAAAAGAACTCCTAAAGAAGATATCAGGAAATATTCGGAATATTATTGATATTTTGAATGAATAGATTGTATTACCAGCTTATCCCTAGATTAATGAAATGCTGAAAAAAATGTACGGAACAGTTTCAAACCGTTCCGTACTTGTTTCTATCCATGTTTCAGCTTTTTAAATAGTTAAAAGTTGTTGCACAGGCATAAGAATTAATTTAAATTAAGCAGCTTTTTCGGAGCGTGGCGCAGCCCGGTAGCGCACTTGAATGGGGTTCAAGGGGTCGCAGGTTCAAATCCTGTCGCTCCGACAGCAAAAAAACAGGAGAATATTGTATTCTCCTGTTTTATTTTTATGTATGATTAATTATATTTTTTATATTAAAAATAACAAGGTTGGTGCTTCAATGACGAATGATAAATGCTCAAATAGAAAAAATAGAATAAAAATCGGATATTTTCTCATAATACTGTTTCTTTTTAGTATCCCATTATATGCCGCTTCGGCAGTTCAGGGTTTGGTGGTTCTTGGAACAGATTGGGGTTATGCTCAAGGCCTTGAAGCACAACAGGAAGCTATTAGCAAAATCATGTCGGATGCTAAAGAAAAGAACTATAATGCGGTGTATTTCCAAGTTCGTGAAGCAGGGGAAAGCTTTTATCCTAATGAAAATGGTTCCTGGAGTACCTTGCTCAATGAAATTGATCCCGGTTTTGATCCTTTGCAATATGCTTTGGATGAAGCTCATCGTCAGGGATTACACCTCTATGCCCAATTTGACGTATTGAGTGCCTATAGCTTGGTAAACCGTCCGAAATCAACGGATCATATTTATAATCAACAGGGTAAAATCTGGATAGTTGCAGATGATTCTTTTACTCCGATCTCAGAAAATGCCAGCTACTTCCTGGATCCATCGAATCCGCAAGTGGTTTCTTATTTAAAACAACAATTGAATGACTTGACCAGCAATTATATGCTTGACGGTATTCACTTTACTCACCTTTATTATCCTAATAATTCAATACTCAAGACACAAGCCTTTATAAGGCAACATGAAGCCATTCAGG
>CAYTLV010000167.1:0-4306 GCA_964438445.1 uncultured bacterium
ATACCATTCAAAATGGACAAAAGTGTACTACCCCAAACGTATAAAGGTATTTATGAACGACCCATTGGAACATGGTGATATTGTTTTTCTGGGAAACAGCATCACGGAACAAGGCGGCGACTGGAGCGTCAAGTTCGGACGGAGTGATATCAAGAACCGTGGTATCGGTGGAGACGTCACAGACGGCGTCCTAGCTCGCCTAGATGAGGTTTGTCATGCAAAGCCCAAAACCGTTTTTCTACTGATCGGCATCAATGATATTTACAACTGGTATAACAAGTGGGGTATTCCCTCCCCCGAGTATGTGGGAAATAACATTCCCAAGATTGCTGAGGAAATCCACCGTAGAAGCCCCAAAACAAAAATCTATGTCCAAACCGTCCTCCCTACCGATTTAGAGGATGTAAAAGACGCCATTATAACCGTGAACGAGATCATTAAATCAGGTGAAGTGCAAGGGCATTATCAGGTCATTGATCTTTATTCGGAATTTATCGGTCCAAACGGACTTATCAAACCCGAACTGACCAAAGATGGGATTCATTTGACGGCTGAGGGATATGCAATTTGGGTGGAGATGGTGAAAGAAACGATGAACGATGAATGATGATGAGTTATGGATGATGAATGATGGATGAAATGCAACTTAAACTGTCATCTCGACCGCAAGCGAAAGATCTATTCATGGTACAAAAGATTTTGAAATGAACACCGTAAATGCTGGTCAAACTACGACCTTACAGACAATTTTGGGATAATGGTCAAGCATTTAAAATTGATTGTTTTTATTTACATTGTTCATTAGATTGTATTGTAATGTTTTTAATTTAGCATATAAATCTCGGAAAAATAAAATGAAAATAAGATTTATAATATGTCTAATCGCTTTAACAACACTGACTTCATGCTTGATAAATCCTTCAAATGAAGATGATCTACCCGATGTATCAGGTTATATTTATTATAAGGGTGTAATACAAGTAAGTACAGAGGTCACATTAAAAAATCAAACTCAAACCTGGACAAAGGATACCGACACTTCTGGTTATTTTCTTTTTAAGGATGTCAATAAAGATAATTATGACCTTATAGTAACTAAGTCATTTGATGACAGCAGTTATATAAGTAAAACTGAGCATATTTCAATACAACAGGATATTCATCTTGACCATTTCAGAATTCCGAAGCCAGTAAACTTCCATGACCCAATTAACATAACAAATAATTCTATCACATTAAATTGGTCAAGATACTCTGAAGATGATTTTTACGAATATAAATTGTATAGAGGATATAATTCTGTACTTGATAATGAAACCGGAGACCTAATAAAAATCTCCACTAATGTAAATGATACAACTTTCAGTGACGATGGAAGTGACATGCCATATGGCTTGAGTGAAGACCGGACATACTATTATAGAATATATGTCAATAATGAGTATGCCAATTTAGGTGGAAGCAGTATTTTGGAGGTCAAAACAAATTTATTTGATATTGACCCCGATTTGCTTCGTGAATATGATCTTATTGAAAAACAAAACTTTCCCAATACATTTCCCGGTACTTTATCCGGCATAGATTTTGATGGTGAATATTTATGGTTTTTAACTGTCCAGTATACTGGGGAATACTACGATCCTGATACTGTTAATCTAATTAAATATGATCTCTCTACTGGAAATATAATCTCCCATTTTAAATATTATAACGATTATTGTGGTGATCGAATGTCACTTGCTTGGGGAAATGAATATTTATGGTTATCAAATGAAGCTTTAAATAAAATAATGAAAATTGATAGTGATGAGGGGCAAATTCTTACATCATTTTCAAACCAATATGGTGTTATGGGAATGACTGTATATAATAATTTTTTGTATTTATGTTATTATTATGGAATAATTCAAAAAATCAATACAGTTAATTTAAATATAGTTAATACGTGGCAGAATCCATTTGGTGGTGGAGCAAATAATGGAATTGCTGCAAGAAATAATGAAATATGGTTGTCAGATTATAGTAATAAAAACCTTTTCATACTTAATAATCAGGGACAACACATTGGAGTTGCATACAATGAAATCCTTGAGGATTTTACCGGATATAAATCCAATTTAAATATATGTTTTATGAACGAAGATCTTGTATTATGTAAAAATGGTAGAATATATATTTGTGAGATCCAGAGAAGATAGATCATTTATATAATTCGTTTATAGTAATCTCCCTTTCCCCTTTTCTCTCTACATATATCTCTTAATTTCCAAATCCAACAACACTATCGCTCCTACGGAGCTTGTTTTATTCTTTTAACATAATAACTACAAAGCTGTCGTCCCTACGGGACTATATTCATTCATCATCCTCCTCTTCACTCAACATCCATCATCCATAATTCATCATCCACTTGTTTCTTGATTCTTGTCTTTTGAATCTTAGATATTCCTCACATAATAATCTCCTTTCCCCCTCTTTACATATCCCTTTAACTCCAGATCCAGCAACGCTTTCATAATTTCTGCTCTATTTAATTTGCACTCCATGAAAATACTGTCAATATGCACGCCTTCTTTGTTTAAACAAGCTAGAACAGTTTCCTCTTCCACTCCCAGTTTTTTTCTTTTGGCCGATTCAACGAAGACGTCTTTTTGTCCCTTTAGTCGGTCTTTGAGGAAAGGATATTCATTGATGACATCATCGGCATTTTCGACGATCTTGGCGCCGAGTCGTATGAGTCTATGACAGCCCGTATGCCGACCTTTAAGTGCATCTCCGGGAACAGCAAAGACATCCCGGTTTTGTTCATTGGCATTCAAGGCAGTGACCAACGAGCCGCTTTTGGTTCCGGCCTGCACCACGACGACTCCCCTGCTGAGTCCGCTGATAATGCGATTCCGGCGAATAAAATTTGAAGGCAATTGGGCTTGTCCAATCAGTGTTTCGCTACAGACCACGCCCTTTTCTTTGATCTCGTCAAAAAGGTGCTTATTCTCTGCGGGATAAATGGTATCCAACGAAGTTCCAAACACAGCAATGGTCCGTGCCCCCTCATCCAATGCGGCGCGATGTGCTATAGAATCAATGCCTTTTGCCATGCCACTGACAATACAAATACCTTGTTTGGCGATCCCACCGGCGATCTTATAACACATTTGCTTACCGTAATCATCAGGATAACGCATGCCCACGACCCCAAAAGCAACGTCGTCTGCTTGCTTGAACTCGCCCATCATCATCAAGACTGGCGGTGGATCGTAGATCTGTTTTAGAATATCGGGATATTGTTCATCTCCAAGTGTGATGATCTTCGCTTTTTTCTTTTCAACCCAATTTAATTGAGTATCGACTGCTTCCTGGTAATCTTTATTTACGATCGCGGATGCTTGTTCATTGGTAATGCCCGGAATTTTTAAGAGCCTTCGTTTGTCTTCCTGAAGTACCTGCTTGGCAGAACCAAATGTCTGTACCAAGATTTTATATAAGCGCGGACCTATACCTTCTACACACATAATTGAAATTGATGCTATATCCATTAAACTTAAAACTCCAACATACAAGTTAAGAGTACAAATTAATACCTCTCACAAAGGAATGAAGAACACAAAGAGTAACCTCACACAAAGACGCAAAGTACCACAAAGACACAATGTTTTTTCTCCCACAAAGAAACAAAGTACACAGTTCAATTATTTTCATTTACTCAAATGTAGTTATTTTATTATACCATTAATGACCCTTCTTACTCCATCCTTTATCAAGGCATCACCAAAATTTATCAGTAGACCCAGCTTATATCCTGTTAGCTTTAAATATGTCAGTAATTGTTTCTTGTCAACTTCTGTCAGTTTATTTTTAGATTTGAGTTCGACAATTACCATATCATTTACTATCATATCTGCTACAAATGCCCTATCTAAAATAACATTTTCAAATTGAACAGGCATTTTAACTTGCCTTTCTACTTTAAGCCCTCTTTTCTTGAGATATTCTTCAAGAATACACTCGTAAACTGATTCAAACATTCCCGGACCTGTTTTGATATGAATTTGATAAGCGCAATCTACAATGATGGATGCAATGTTATTTTCATTCATGTTATCACCCTGGATTTAAGACCATAATTTCTTAAATATATATTCCCATTACAGAATTATATCTTCCTAACTGTGTTTAAAAGAAAGTTTTTTTCGTCCACACTCTTTTTAACAACAACATAATCTATAAATTATAGGCACAATTATTTATAAAACCTAGATTCAAGTAGTAAGTGCAACTTTATAGTTCTCAAAAAATACTTCATTTG
>CAYTLV010000168.1:0-4301 GCA_964438445.1 uncultured bacterium
TGTTACTGAAGCCGGCACGGAAAAACTGGGTTCCTTGCGTTCGGCGATCGGAATTGGAACGCTTCTTTCAGAGGGAATAGGTGATACCTTGCGTGTTTCATTGGCTGCTGATCCCGTTAAAGAGATCGCGACTGCGAAACATATTCTACAAGCTTTAGATTTACGTAAAGATGCTGTCCGAGTGATCGCGTGCCCGACCTGCGGACGCACAAATTATGATCTGCCTACTATTGCACGTGAACTGGAAGAACGCGTTGAGGGTTTAAATAAAGAAATTACCGTAGCAGTTATGGGTTGTGTGGTCAATGGACCCGGAGAAGCCCGAGAAGCGGATCTGGGTATAGCCGGAGCAGGAGAGGGGAAAGTGATGCTATTTGAGAATGGGAACAAGATTGGTCTTGAACCCATAAAAGGCATTGTTGATAAACTGGTGAAGAAGATTATGAGTTATGAATGATGGATTATGAGTACCCATCTATTGTAAGTACGGAATAGTCACTTTGTCATTTCGAGCGAAGTCGAGAAATCTCAAACTACTCACAAATATTCAAGCTTTTGAGATCTCTCCACTGCACTGTGTTACGGTCGAGATGACAGAAAAATATTTAGGTTGCTTTGGGTTTTGATAAATTGTAATTTTGGGACGTATTAAATAAGGAATACACATGACATCGAACGAATTTTTTCAATCACTGGGTTTAACGAAAACGAATCTTTACCTCTTTCTTATAGCACTTGCGGTACTTATTGTGGGTTATATTTTTATGGCTCTCGGTAAAACTTACGATGCTCTATCACTTTACGTCAGTCCCATTATTTTGACGATCGGGTATGTCGTGGTGCTGCCCATGTCGATTTTGTATAAAAAATCAAAGAATACTGAAGACTAAACCACAGATTACACGGATTACACAGATAAATTAAGACGCATTAAGTTGCGTCTTTTTTATTTTAAAACATATAAAATAACTGTCAAGCTTTCCTCGCGGGTCATCCTGAATTTATTTCAGCCCCGCCAGCTGGCGGGGTCCCGTTAAGGAGATCTCCGCGAGAATAGCAATTCTACATATCTTTATTGCACCCTTTAATATTTATACTTGCATTACGCGAAAGATTGGCTTGAAGTACAAGTTTATATTATTCATTAATACTTTTAAAAATCAGAGTATCACAGAGATCCCGAAATAAATTCGGGATGACTAGTATCAGTGTGTATGAATGTATTTCAAAACACTTTAATTTTTTGCCTTTTATCTTTATTCTTCTTCAATTCTGTTTTATCCCTGAACTAAATTATTTATATTCACAGTGATTATTTAAAGGAGATCAATGCAAAAGAAATACGGATTATTACTCGACTTCGATGGCGTGGTTGTGAACAGCGAACCGCTGTATGAAAAAGCTATGAATATTCAATTTAAAAAATATGGAATTCAGGTGGAAGCTGAAGATTGGCTGTTTTTTAAAGGCAAAGATGCAAAAGCCGTCTTCTCATATATTCACGATAAATATGATGCTCAGATTGATATTGATAAAATGCGTGCAGACTATGGTGTTGACCTTTTTAAAGAATTTAAAATTAATATGCGCTTTATTCCCGGATTTGTGGAATTTTACCATTCCTGTCTGGATGAATTTTCGGATCTTATTATCACCTCCACATCACGTGAAGTGATGGATTGGACCTTTGAAAACGTCCCCGTCGATAATATTTTCAGTGGGATGATCACATCAAGTGAGGTAGAAAACACCAAACCGCACCCGGAGCCTTATTTAAAGGGTGCCGAAAAAATCGGTATCCCGATCGAAAAGTGTATTGTGATCGAAGATTCAGTCAATGGTATTCGTGCGGGAAAAGCTTCTGGAGCTAAAGTGATCGGGATCACCACGACCTTTCCGGCTGAGGTGATCCATGAAGCGGATTTGATCGTGAATTCGTATGATGAATTAAATCCTTTAATTTTAAAGGATTTACTTAATAAATAAATTTTTGTTTATAGTAAAGACGCAGCATTGCTGCGTCTCTACAAAGAAACATTCATAATTGATATGTAATGAAGCTATCTCTTAAAAAAATCGACAAAAGATTATACCCATTAATGCTGGGATGGTTGATCAATTCATTGGGATTTGGATCTGTTGTTCCATTTATGACGGTATATTTCAATACAGTCCGCGACGTTCCAATGAGTTATATAGCTTTCTTTTTTCTCGCTGGAGCCATTGGCCGTACCGTGGCACAATCTGTGGGCGGGGTTGTGTCCGACAGGATAGGGCGCAAGGGATTAATGGTCTGGAGTCAGCTGAGTCGCTCTGTTATTTTTCTTTTTGCCGGTTTTGCGATCGCAAAAGGATTTAGTGTATGGGTCTTGGCGGGCATCATATTAAGTCAATATTGGGTATCTTCCTTTTTTCAACCTGTGGCATCCGCAATGATAGCAGATATATTACCGCCAAAAGAACGCTCCAACGGATACGCACTCATGCGTATGGGTGGCAATATCGGATGGGGGATCGGCCCCGCGATCGGCGGTTTCTTGTTTGACGTTTCATATCAATCATTATTTTATTTTACCTCTGTCACATTTTTAGTAGCAGGCTTATTTGTTATATTCAGTATAAAAGAAACCGTCGATACCACGGAACGGCCAACGGGCACGATCGATCGTGCCCAGGAGCCCCGAGGCTTCGGGGCTATGACTGCTGCGTTTAAGCGTGATAAAGTATTTTTGTTCTTTTGTGTTGTTGCCTTATTGCTATTTCTCACGTGGGGACAGTTTGTCTCAACACTTTCTGTCTTTATGAAAAAAGATATTGGGATGACATCCACTCAAATTGGCTGGGTCTATACATTTAATGCCGGTTTGGTGATTATCTTTCAGTATTTTATTACTCAACGGACTAAAAAGACGAACCATTTTATCCTGATGATGATCGGTTCTTTATTTTTCGTCTTCAGTTACGCATTTATGGGGTGGATAAACTCCTTTGGTATGATGATGTTTGTTATGGTTTTCATCACTTTTGGCGAAATGTTCGCAGGTCCAAGCGGGAATACCATTGCTTCAAATATGGCAAAAAAAGGACAATATGGCAAATACCAGGGTATTTACAGTTCTATCTCGACCTTGGGCTGGTCACTCGGACCATTCATAGGTGGAATCTTGATGGATATTATTCCAAACATGAAGATCTTTTGGCTAACAATGTCATCTTTCGGCCTCCTGGCTTTCTTTGGATTTCTTTACCTCTACTATAAAAAAGGAGAACATGCAGAATGAAAATTTGGAAAACTTCACTAAGGGTTCGTTCCTATGAATTAGATTCATTTGGACATGTAAATAACGGTACCTATGCAAAATACCTTGAAGCTGCTCGTGGGGACTATCTTCAGGAAATAGGCATAGATTTTAATGATTTTAAAACATGGAATAAATTCCCCGTTATTGCTAAAGTGATCATAGAATATAAAGCACCGGCTTTTTTGTTTGATACACTTCACATTAACGGTAAAGTTGAAAATCTCGGCAAATCATCGGTTAATTTTACATACGAGATCCTTAAAGATGATGGTTCACTGGTCGCTATTGCCGAAACACTCATGGTTTTTGTGAATGAAAAAGGGAAACCTTGTTATATGCCGGATAAAGTCAGGGAAGCCTTTTCGGAATAGTTTTTGAATTTCGAATCACGAACAATCGACCATTCAAACAATCGAAGTAACTTACAAAGTTTAGAATATAATGAGTTTTCCTATCTATGGATCACACGGTTTATCGCAGTTTAAGGCAATAGGATTATTAATCTGTGAAAATCAGCGTAATCTGTGGATAGATTCGATGACACACGTTTTACGTCTTACGGTGAATTTTGAAATACCTTTTAATATTATTACACCTCGTTTCAATAAAAACATTGACATTACCTATTTCAAATCGTATCTTTTTCAGCTTTTTAACATGAGATAAATGAGGAATACATGGCATATCCACTATCAACAAAAAAAAGAATTCGCCAGGCAAAAAAAAGTAACCTGCGCAACCGTCATTTTAAATCTTTGATGAAAACTGCTATTCGTCGCGTAGATGAAGCTCCTACTAAAGAAGAAGCTTTGAAATTACATCTGGAAGCTATTTCTGCAATCGATAAAGTTGCACAAAAAGGCATTATCCACAAGAACACAGCAGCCAACAAAAAATCTCGTTTGGCAAAACGCGTCAACGCTTTATAATCTTTATTTAAAGCCGTACAAAATTCAACCTCAGTGTTATACTGAGGTTTTTTTGTTATTGACCGAAAAA
>CAYTLV010000169.1:0-346 GCA_964438445.1 uncultured bacterium
GTGATACAACTTTCATGAATATTACCATGCTTTTAACCAATAATGACACTCGAACCGCTCATATCTATGATGCTGATTATCAAGTTGTTGTTGACGGCATTTCAGCGCTTCCGGAGCATGTGATCGTGGATCAGACCATTCCGGTTGATACCATTACCCTGACCATGCCACTGACCTTACTCACAGCAGATGCCATTCAGATTTTAGACAAATTGGATGCAGGTGACAAACTCGCTTATACAGCTATTGGAACTTTCCATATTGATGATCCTGTTTTAAAGAACTTTGATTTGCCCATAGATATTGAAGGCAGAGCTACAATCGAAGTCGGTTATGAAGAATTCTA
>CAYTLV010000169.1:446-4284 GCA_964438445.1 uncultured bacterium
GTGATACAACTTTCATGAATATTACCATGCTTTTAACCAATAATGACACTCGAACGGCTCATATCTATGATGCTGATTATCAAGTTGTTGTCGACGGCATTTCAACGCTTCCGGAGCATGTGATCGTCAATCAGACCATTCCGGTTGATACCATTTCCCTGACCATGCCTCTGACCTTATTGACTGCAGATGCCATTCAGATCCTTGCTAAATTGGATGCGGGTGAAGAACTCGCTTATGCGGCTATTGGAACTTTCCATATCGATGATCCTGTTTTAGAGAACTTTGATCTGCCCATAGATATTGAAGGCAGAGCTACAATCGAAGTCGGTTATGAAGAATTCTATGAAAAACCAAATTTGACTCTCTTAAATATTACCGGCGATTTTACCGAGGATGGACAGGGTTCATATATTTTTGATTTTGATGTAACCTGTCTGATCCAAAATATGGACACCCGTTCTGTCACACTTGATGATGTCGAGTATGTGGTTTTCATTGAAGGAATTGAATCTGAAACTCATCTGTATTCAGATGTCTATTCTGAACCTTTAGTTGTCACAGCTAGCGGATCAGATACCCTGACCCTTCCCGTTAAACTGACCCTGAATGAGACAACCGGCGGACAACTTGCACAAGCTATAAAGGACGGAACCATTGATTATGAAGTTAAAGGTTTAATCTCTGTGACTCATGTTAACTCATCACCTTTGGTCTTTACTTTGCCTCTCACTATGAGTGGAAATACAGAGGCTGATATCTTTGCACAGCTCTTTGCTCAACCCACGATTGAGGTCACAGGCTATGAATTATTGGAGCTCCCGGGTGATACAACTTTCATGAATATTACCATGCTTTTAACCAATAATGACACTCGAACCGCTCATATCTATGATGCTGATTATCAAGTTGTTGTCGACGGCATTTCAGCACTTCCGGAGTATGTGATCGTGGATCAGACCATTCCGGTTGATACCATTACCCTGACCATGCCGCTGACCTTACTGACCGCAGATGCCATTCAGATTTTAGACAAATTGGATGCAGGTGAATCCCTACCCTATACATGTACCGGTACCTTCCATCTTGATGATCCGGTCTTTGAAGAATTTGACCTGCCCATTGATATTTCCGGCACAGCAACCGTGGACGTTGGCTACGAAGATTTTTACGATCAACCCGTGGTTACGGTGAATAATATGTCAGGAAATTATCACATTAATGGCTTTACTTCCTATACCATTACCTACGATGTCAATTGTACAGTTCAAAATTTAGAGGCCCGGGCTGCAACGGTTGATGAGATCGAATATACAGTTACCATTGAAGGGACGAAATCCGGTAAACATTATTACAGTAACAGCTATTCGACTAATTTCTTGATCGGAGCCAGCGCTACCGAAAACCTAACCCTTCCGGTAAACTTTAATCTGAATCTCTCAAGTGGTGCAGCAATGGTAACAGCACTTGCCGATGGTACAGTGGAATATATTGTTGAAGGTACGTTTCACGTAATTCTTGTTGATGGCACAGAAGCTGACTTCACCTTGCCCTTGTATGTAACGGGAAGTGTACCTGCAACCATGATCGCGAATTAATTGATAATTGACAAAGGACAATTGACAATTAGAAGAAACAAGAATCATGAAACAAGAGCCAAAAAACATGAAATACATCGTAATTTGTCATCTTGAGCGAAGTACTTCAAAGCTTTGGCGCAGAAGTACGCAGTCGAAAGATCTATTCATGAGAAGACACAGATAAAACAAGGAGCATATTATGAAAGCATTAAATTTAAAAACATCCATTTTGATCGCATCGATCTATGCGGCGGTACACTTTGGGATCCTTCAGTTTGTAAATGAGGTGTATCCGAAAATCGCCATGCCAATCATGGGAGACAAAGCTCACACTTATATGCTTTGGAGAGTTTGGACACCCATGCTTTTAGGTATGATCGCAATTCTTCTGTTGGGTTTTCTGGTTTACAAGACAGACTGGAAGAAACGATAAGCGATGAACGATAAACGATGAATGCTAAATAGCTCGATAAACTGCCCGTCCTTCGAAGCGCCAAAGGAGCGAAGTAGGGTTGATAATAAAACAAAACAATATTAACTTGTTAAATATTCTTGTAAAGGTGAGAATAATACAAATTTTAACATAATTCAAGTGAGGATTAAAATAAGGAAAAAGGTGTAATAATGTTCAGACAGAGATTATCCGGAATAATTCTATTGATTTTACTCATCAATAGTTCAAGTTTTTTATTTGCAGACATCTATGAGGTCGAAGACGGAAAATTTGAGTTTATCGGGCTTGACACGTGGTCCCCTGAGGAATTAATTGATTCAATTAAAGCTTATAGCCCGCCTGGGAAATTTCATCCCTGTGCCGCTATTCTTATCAATAAAATGGGGTTTTCGGATGCGGCATGTCATTCCTATTTAAATGAGGGACAGAAGTATACTATTATCAAGGTTATAGAAAAGCAACACGCTAATAATGTACAGTATCTGACTGAAAATAAAGATTTAATGGAGACGGAAAAGGAATATCTGCCGATTCAGGAATATGTACAAAATATATTCCCTTTTCAAATGGCTATCCAAGCGTATCCCTACTATTTAAGGGATGCTGATGATACTGTAAATGCTTTTCTTCAGTGGTCTGGATTGGAAGAGAATGATGTTACACCGCTATTTGAATTTATCTCCGAACATAATACCAGGCAGGATTATCGGACAGCAATGAAACACCTGAAATTTGATGGGAATACTGAAAATCAAATGTCTGCAATGCTGTTACTTATGAATTTTCCTAAAAATGATCAAACATGGAAAATCCTTCTCCACTATTATAGACATCCCAATACAGAGATGAGAATGTTAACGAACCTTGTTTTTGCAACTCTGTTAAAGGATGACGTTCCCAATATCAATTGGAGGTCAGAGAAAAATACGATTTATTATCTGTTAAATGGGACAAATTATTTTTGTTATGATAATGTGCTGGCTCTGTTGAGAAAGTCTAAGGTAAATATAGGATTGATAAAGCGGATGCTACCCGATATAAAAAACCCGATGATTTCTCATTTGAATGTGGAATATGAACCTGTAAAAGCTGAAGTGATTCTTTTTTTAAGGTATGTGTCACTTCTTCATGATGGTACAGAAGCAGAGCTGGAAGACTGGATAAGAGCGTACTGAATTATTATTTGAGCGCTAACTTGTCCAATAAAGAGCAGAATATGATCAATCCTGATCTTATCCTCAAAATAAAAAATGTTACTCAATTTCAATAACGAGATATGGTTTCTCATGAAATCACTTCACCAGCACCATCTTCCTGGTAAATTCATGATGTCCGGCCTGCAGTCTGCAGACATAAATTCCCGAACTGAGTTCTGCGGCATTCCAGCAAACAGTATAGTGTCCGGATGCATGATATCCATCTGCAAGAATTTCTGGTATACAAGACAGACTGGAAGAAACGATAAGCGATGAATGGTAAACGATAAACGATAAACTATAAATGTTGAAATGCGAAAATATGATGCCTGCACACCGAAGCTTTAGCGCAGGTGTGTCATCTCGACCGCAGCGGAGAGATCTATTCATGAGATTGGAATCTATAAATGATGAATTTAAATTATGGATAAACTAAAATGAAATATCGTATCGCTAAAATTCTATTGCTCTTTCTGCTAATTCTTGCAAGTGCTTGCAGTTCGTCCGGAAAGCTTTCCCAAAGATTGTATCCCTCCGATGACTTGGTCATCCAATACCATTCAAAATGGACAAAAGTGTACTACCCCAAACGTATAAAGGTATTTATG
>CAYTLV010000170.1:0-4275 GCA_964438445.1 uncultured bacterium
ACACTTGTCAATCGCGCTATAAAAGAAGATATCGTCCTTTCAAAATACAAGATCAAGCTCCCCGAAGATGTGCTGAACTTTCTTATTATGTCTTCTGGTGGTGATGCCCGTAAAATGCTCAATACACTTGATATTACAGTCCAGCTTGTACGGGGTAACGATCCCGGAAATATTAAATTTTCTATCACAAAAGAAGATATCCAAACAGCTCTTCAAGAACGCGCCTTGCTGTATGATAAAGATGGTGATTATCATTATGATACCATTTCTGCGTTTATAAAATCTGTCCGAGGTTCGGACCCCGATGCAGCAGTTTATTGGATGACCGTCATGATCGAAGGCGGAGAAGATCCGCTATTTATTGCAAGACGCTTGATTATTCTAGCCTCGGAAGATATCGGAAATGCAGATCCGCAGGGACTTGTTATTGCGAATGCCGGATTCCAAGCTGTGAAGGCCATCGGACTTCCGGAGGGTGCTATTGTACTTTCGCAGGTTGCAACTTTTCTGGCATCTGCCCCAAAAAGCAATGCTTCGTATATGGCGCTTCGTAAAGCAAAATCATCGATCCGTGATACGGGCTTTCAATCTGTACCTTTGCCTCTTCGTAATGCGCCAACAGACATGATGAAACAATTCCAATATGGTTTGGGATATATTTATCCTCATGATAAAGAGGGTGGCTTTTCAGGTCAAGACTATATGCCCGAGCAGAGACCCGACGGAGTTCTTTATGAACCAAAACAACTTGGATACGAAAAATTCATATATGATCGCTTGATCAAATGCTGGCCGGATCGCTATAAAGAATAATTGAAAAATATTAGAAACTAAATATTGAGGAATATTATGCTGCAAATTGATAAAGTGCGGAACGACTTTCCTATATTAAAAACGATGGTTTACGGTAATCCTTTGGTTTATCTCGATAATGCCGCAACCACACATAAACCGCAATGTGTTATTGACAGGATTTGTAATTATTATTCCCATGAAAACAGTAATATTCATCGGGGCGAACACTATCTATGCGAAATTGCCAGCATGGCTTATGAGGACGCTCGCGAAAAGGTAAAAACTTTCATCAATGCTAAAGATGCTAAAGAGGTCATATTTACTGCCGGCACGACTGCTTCGATCAATTTACTTGCACATTCTCTGGGGAAATCCATTCGTGAAAAAGATGAGATCATTATCTCTCACATGGAACATCATTCCAATATTATTCCCTGGCAAGTTCTGTGCAGCGAAAAAAACGCCAACCTTAAAATTCTTGAAATACATGAAGACGAAGAGGAAACCTTTGAAGCTTTGAATGAATTAATTTCTTTGCGTACTCGATTAATTTCCATTACCTGTGTGTCAAATGCATTAGGGACAATTCTTCCTTTTAAAAAGATTATTGATGTTGCCCATAAGAATAGAGTTCCCATCATGATAGATGCCGCACAAGCAATTCAGCATATGCCTATGGATGTACAAGAACTCGATTGTGATTTTATGGTATTTTCGGGTCATAAAATGTATGCTGGAACAGGATGTGGTGTTCTTTATGGTAAAAAACATCATCTTGAAGATCTGCCACCCTATCAAACAGGTGGTGGCATGATTGAAAAGGTTAGTTTTTCTGAAACAACTTATGCTAAGCTCCCTTATAAATTTGAAGCCGGAACACAAAATATTGCGGAAACCATTAGTCTCGGTGAAGCTGTTGAATATATTTCCAATATTGGTCTGGAAAATATCCAGAAACATGAAAAGGAATTGATCAAATATGCCGGTGAACAACTCAACACAATTCCCGGAATGGAGCAATACGGCCAAAACACCGAACGAACGGGAGCAATTTCTTTTAACATTAAAGATATGCATGCCTATGATATTGCTATGATACTAGATAAGCTGGGCATCGCCGTAAGGGCGGGTACTCATTGCGCAGAACCCTTAATGCACTTTCTCGGAATAAAGGGCACAATAAGGGCAAGCTTTGCCGTTTACAACACCAAAGATGATGTGGATCGTTTGATCGAGGGAATTAATAAAGCTATTGGCATGCTAGGATAAGGATTTATTCATGATAAAAACGGTAAAAGAGATCCAGGATGATATCATTGAAGACATGTCACAACATGAAGACTGGATGGATAAGTATGAGTATTTGATCTCACTTGGGAAAACCCTTCCTTCCATGGATCCATCTCTAAAGGCCGATACCTTTTCTGTACCGGGATGTCAAAACCAAGTTTGGGTTTCCGTAGAAATTCAAGATGGGAAATTAGTGATCCAAGCGGATAGCGATACTTATATCAATAAAGGATTGATCGTCCTTGTGCTTCGGGTTTTAAATGGACGCACCATTGATGAAGTTAATAATACAGATCTATATTTTATTCGTGAAAGTGGTCTTCGCAGTAACCTATCCCCCTCGCGGACAAGTGGTCTTTTGGCTTTTATAGATCACATTAAAAATGCAGCTCAAGCATTATAGTATTTTTTACATTTTAAAGGAGCTTCTATGTCTCTGTTGATCAAGCAGGTTTTGTTGAATAATGAACGAGTTGATGTCTATATTGAACACAACAACTTTACTGCTATAAAACCCAAACTTTCTGTTTCTGCCGATACCGTGATAGATGGATCCTGCTTCGCCATTTTACCGGCTTTTTACAATATGCATACTCATTCTGCAATGACACTTATGCGCGGCTATGCGGATGACCTTGAATTACACACATGGCTTGAAGATCATATCTGGCCACTTGAAAGTAATCTTGTTGAAGATCATGTTTATCATGGTACTCGTCTTGCCGCTCTGGAGATGATAAAAAGTGGAACTGTTTTTTTTAATGACATGTACTTTTTCCCTTACGGCACGGCAAAAGCTGCAGATGAGATGGGAATGCGTGCGGATATCGCCCCTGTCTTGGTAGATGGAATGGATGCTTCAAGATCTGATGAGATGATCGCCTATGCACAAGAAACCATTGATCATAGCGACGATTATTCATCTCGTGTTCGCTTTGCCGTTTCTCCTCATGCCATTTATACGGTATCAGCAGATACTCTTATAAAAAGCGCTGAACTTGCAAGAAAGGAAAATTTGCCTTATCAGATCCATGTTTCCGAATCAGAAACCGAGGTCAATAATTCTCTAAAAAAATTTGGTTTGCGACCCGTACAGTACCTTGAATCACTTGGAGTTCTTGGCCCAAACGTAACTGCAGTCCATTGCGTACATCTTGACGATACAGACAGAAAAATACTAAAAGACCGTGATGTCACCATTGCTCATTGTCCCGCCTCAAACATGAAACTTGCATCGGGTCATTTTGAATATTCAAAAGCAAAAACAGCTGGTATTCGAACTGTTGTTGCAACAGATGGTGCAAGTTCCAACAATAATCTATCTATGCTTGACGAAATGAAATTAGCGGCTTTTCGAGCCAAAGTTGATTCTGGTGATCCTACCGTTGCTCCGTCAAAAGAGATCTTTCATATGGCTACATTGTATCCCGCCAAAACAGCAGGATTAAATGCCGGCAAGATCGAAGTAGGCATGTTAGCTGATTGTATGTTTGTTAATTTGAATCATCCCACGCTCGTCCCATCCGGTCATCTTATCTCCGATATGGTTTACAGTGCCAATCCCGAATGTATCGATACCGTCATTTGTGATGGTAATATCCTCATGCAAGGTCGCAAGGTCAAGAATGAGGAAAAGATCATCAAAAGAGCTAATGAGGCGTACCGGGATTTGATCTCAAGATAGTTAATATTGATATTCAGTAACATTGGGTTTTAACCCGTTATTTTTCAATGTTTCTTTTCAATAACCCGGGGTTTAAACCTCGGGTTACTGATAAATATTACATATTTCTGTGATCATCATCACCTGTCGCTCAAGCCTTCGAGTAATATGTCTTTTTATTGTTTATATTTTCCCCATGGAACGATTTTTCTTATTATTCGGATTATTTTGCACTTTAAATGCGCAGATCCTCCTCAACGAATTCATGATCGATCCGGATAATGACAATACCGGAGAATTTATTGAAATATATAATGCGGGGGACTCTTTTGTTGATATGTCCAGATTTTTCATTTGCGATGCACAGGATACGGATGCGGTAATCCCCTTTCCCGATTCACTATTACTTCCGGGCCAGTACGGACTAATACTTGATCCAGATTACTTTGGCGAATATGACTTTTTTATACCCGATTCAATTCCGCGATTTACTATTACCGATTCTCGTTTTGGTAAGTATGGCATAT
>CAYTLV010000171.1:0-4249 GCA_964438445.1 uncultured bacterium
AGTCTTTATCAAATATTGGGCATTCTCGTTATAGAAACCCCGGGAAACAAAATTTATCGTCAATTGTGGGCTCTTATAAGGCAATTGTATGCAGAATGGCGCATAAAATAGATAATGATTTCGAATGGGAACCACGTTTTAATGATAAAATACTGTGGAATTTTGATGAGCTTGAATTTTTTCAAACTTACATCCTCAATAATCCCACCAATTATAAATAATAATTCATATATTAACCGTATTAAAATTATCTAGGAGTAATATGCCCATCACCATCATCGAAATTAAAGCTCGTTGCAATGAACAAGAAAAGGTACGCGATATCCTGAAAGTGGAGGGAGCGGACTTCAAAGGCCTGGATCATCAGACGGACACCTATTTCCGTGTACCTCACGGGCGTTTAAAGCTGCGTGAAGGCAATATTGAGAATAATCTCATCCATTATGACCGTCCGGATCAAGAGGGCCCTAAACAGTCTAATGTGCTTCTCTACAGATCTGATCCCGATTCCAATCTAAAGGGCATTCTGATGAAAGCCTTGGGTGTATTGGTCGTGGTGGAAAAGAAACGTGAGATCTATTTTATCGACAATATCAAATTCCATATCGATATTGTTGTCGGACTGGGTGAATTTATTGAGATCGAAGCCATTGATGAAAAGGGGAGTATTGGCAAGGAACGCTTACAAAATCAATGTGATCACTATCTTGTGCGATTTGGCGTCATAAAAAAGGATCTTGTGTCATGCTCGTACAGTGATCTTGTTTTGAATAAATAAATAAAAACTATAACATAATTAAGTAATGCTTGTATGATACAAGAAAAGCTGTTAGATAAAGAACAATTATATTAGATCCTTATATGGCAAACATAAAACTAAAATTAGCAAGCCTAGAAAAGGAACTAGAAGAAAAAGATGAATGAATATATTATAAATATCAGATTGGCGGTAAAGACTGATCTGAATTCGCTTACCGATATTTATAATTCAGTCATCAATGAAGGCAATTTTACCGCAGATCTGGATCCCGTTACAATAAATGATTAAATTTGAAACAACTTAGTACTTAAATATTTTTCTCCTCTATCCGGAAAAATAACCACCATACATCCTTTTTCAATATCTTTAATTGCCTCTAAGGCTGCAAACATTGCTGCACCAGAGCTCATACCCACAAAAATACCCTCTTCTTTAACGATTCGTCGTGTCATGTCAAAAGCAGTTTCACTTTCTACATCAATTTGGAGATCAATTTTTTTAGGCTTATAAATTTGGGGGACAATTGCCTCGTCCATATTTTTCAAGCCTTGGATATAATGACCTTTTACAGGATGAGCACAAATAATATTAATTTTTGGATTATTTTCTTTAAGAGCTTTACTGAGTCCCATTATTGTTCCTGATGTACCAATACTGGAAACCAAGTGAGTGATCATACCGCCGGTCTGCTGCCATATTTCTTCTGCAGTCATCTTGTAGTGAGCTAATTTATTGTATTCATTAGAAAATTGGTCGGGATGAAAGTATTTATTGGGTTCTGCTTCTACCATCTCATGAACCAGTCTTATGGCACCATCAGTCCCTTCTTCTGTGTTCGTTAAAATAATGTCTGCACCAAATGCCGTCATGATACGTCTACGTTCAATAGATACAGTTTCGCTCATAACAATTGTAACCGGATAACCTTTAACAGCTCCGATCATAGCTAAGCCAATACCCGTATTTCCGGAAGTAGCCTCAAGTATAGTTTGTTTTGGTTTTATTTTTCCTTCTGCTTCTGCTTGTTGGATCATTCTTAGAGCTATTCTATCTTTAATACTACCGGTAGGATTGAATCCCTCTAATTTGGCATATAGATTAACATTTGGATTTGGATTAAGTTTATTAATTCTCACAAGTGGTGTTTGACCAATTGTTTGAAGTATGCTATTATAGATCATTTATTTTTTCTATTAATGATTGGAGATAAAGAGAACTTTCAAAATAACTTAAAATGTATAGTAAGGTTATAATGATAGCAAACTATATTACTGAAAAAAAGGCTTATATTCTTAATAAATAAACAGTTGATAGAAAAATATTCACTATATTGTTTAAGCCATGTTTTTGCTTGAATATTTTCCGCAATTATAATAGTAAACTAACGAAAAGATAAATTAAAAGATTATTTGCTACACAGTATATTCGCTTGATTTATTTTGGTAAAATGACGAAATAATTGTATTATGTCCGATAAAATTAAGGCTTTTTATGATCAAAAATATATTAGATAAATCAAAACTTACTCAACAAGACATTGTCGCGCTTCTTAAGACCCAAGGGCAAGATCGTCAGGAGCTCTTTGAATATGCTGCTAAAATAAAAGAGCATTTTGTTCAAAATAAAGTCTATTTACGCGGTTTAATCGAATTTTCGAATATTTGCGGTAAAGATTGTTATTATTGTGGAATCAGACGTTCTAATTCCAAGGTTAAGAGATATAATCTTACAGATGAAGAAATTTTAAATGCTGCTTCTTATGCCTACAAACAGAATTATGGCTCTATTGTAATGCAATCGGGTGAATTGGAAAGCAAGAAATTCACGACTCGTATAACTCGTTTGCTTGAACAGATCAAAGATATGTCGGATGGCAAATTGCGAGTGACACTTTCTTGTGGAGAGCAAGATTTAGAAATTTACAAAGAATGGTTTAAAGCAGGTGCTGATAGATACCTTTTGCGCATTGAGGCGTCCAATAGAGAATTATACATGAAGCTTCATCCCCATGATGAACTACATTCTTTTGAACGACGTAAACAGGCTCTAGATGATCTGCGAACCGCAGGATATCAAACAGGTACCGGCGTAATGATCGGGGTGCCATTTCAAACCCATGAAGATCTTGCAAACGACCTTCTTTTTATGCAAAACATTGATATCGACATGGTGGGTATGGGACCATATCTTGAACACAAAGATACTCCATTATATCAATACAAAGATGAATTACTTCCCAAGAAAGAAAGATTTGATCTTTCACTCAAGATGATCGCACTTTTGCGAATTATGATGAAAGATATCAATATTGCAGCTTCAACTGCTATGCAAACCATTGACCCTCAAGGAAGAGAAAAAGCCATTGCCGTTGGAGCCAATGTTTTTATGCCAAATATTACGCCATGTTTAGTCCGGGGAGATTATAAATTATACGAAGATAAACCCTGTACTGACGAAAGCCCTGAAGATTGTCAAAGATGTATAGAAGCGCGGATAGCGTCTGTTTCCAATGATGTAGCTTATGGGGAGCAAGGTGATTCGTTACATTACGTAGAACGAAGAAAATAATTACTGTTTAAATATTATGTTTATGTAGAGACGCAAGATTTTGCGTCTTTATACGTATTTATAAGAATAAAAATCTTGACATTCACAAAAATATTACTAAATTAGTAAATTACTAAAGGAGTAAGATAACAAATGAAAATACCAACTGAATTAAAACACAAACCTGTAATCGTTTCTGAAGAGTATGAAAATATCGATGGTCGACTTGCACCGGAATCGGATGCAAAGGGCTTATCATTGGGTTTGGCACAATGGAATGAACGTGGAAATGTTGATATTTCTGCAAAAATATGGCGACACACCGGTGGCAAATGGTCACGCCAATCCGAGGAAATGCCTCTACACCGCGTATTGGATCTGAGCATTCTGATCGTGCGTTCTCAATTGCATTTTAGAGAACGCTATAAAAAGACAAATGATGATTATCCAAAATATCCAGAATTGGATCGTATTGGTATTCAAGGTGGTGCAATGAATGTGGCTATCTGTACGGATAATGATCATATAGAAAGCGATATTGAATTATTTGACCAATGTTTGCACAAAGATGATGAGATCCTTGCGGAAAGAATGAGAATTCTTAAAAGTTTGCTTGATGAATTGGATGTTTCTTAAGACGTAAAGACCTTTCGGATGGCGTCCGAACGTAGAGGGGATCTGCCGGATGGTTGAGAAAGAATGGAGAAGAATCGTAAAACCCTTTTTTTTCATCAGTTGATAGTTGCGGAGGGCAGGCTCTACTTCGGAGTAGTTGGCCTTTGTACAGTAAGCGTGAGACGTGTGATCTGAACTATAAAGAGTAAAGATTAATATTTTTAATTAACTTTTCTTTGATTGCTGTGTCTAAATTGTGTTAGACAATAATCTATATTCTGGAGCATTTATGAAACGCACTATCTATTCAAATTTCTTACTCTTAAT
>CAYTLV010000172.1:0-4203 GCA_964438445.1 uncultured bacterium
GTCATCTCGACTCTCGAAAATAAATTTCAAAAAGCCGGCTCTTATGAACTTCAATGGCAAGCGGGTGATAATGCATCGGGTGTTTACCTTGTTGAGGTTGTTTCGGGTGAGAAGAGCGACTTGAGGAAGGTTTTATTAACAAAATAATTATTGGTAATCGGTAATCAGTAATTTATAATTGATAAATATAAATGTAGGGGCTGGACATGTCCAGCCCGTTTCTTATACCCCGGATTATTTTACTTAGGTGTATCAGATACGGAGGCTAAAAGTCTTCGAATATCGAATCATGAATAAAGAACATCTGAACAATCGAAGTGAATATCAATTGTTGGAATGCTCAAATGTTCGGTGTTCAATATTCGTCAGTGTCTCTTTTGTATAAGATATACATGAATTAACATGATTTTAGGACGATTATTTGCTATATTCAAAGACATATTTAGGATAATGTAAACAGTAAAAAAATATAACTATTTGATAATGCTATAGTTGTTGCACAGTTGAATTTCTGTAGGTAGCTTAATGCTACTTATTGTGCTGACTTGAAAACGGTATAATAAAACGGATAAACGATAAGGAAGTGACATGTCTAAGAAAACAGATATGAAACCATTCGAGATTCCCGTAGAAGGTTCATTGGGAATATTGGCTCTGGGTGCCGTCGGGATACGCGCATGGAAAAAGAAAAGGCAAGACGTCGGGTACGCTGTACCTAATACAAATTTTATGAAGAAAAAGCCGGAAGAATTGAAAGCTGAAGCTAAAAAGAAGGCTGAAGTCAAAAAGAAAGAGGGCAAGAAAAAATGAGTAAACGCAAAGCTAATAAAGTCCTCTTGATCGGCTGGGATGCGGCTGATTGGAAAGTAATTAATCCTCTTATTGACCAAGGCAAAATGCCGACATTAAGTAAATTTGTAAATGAAGGTGTTATGGGTAATCTTGCCACACTTGATCCGCCATTATCACCCATGTTGTGGACCACCATTGCTACCGGAAAACGTGCCGATGAGCACGGTATTATGGGATTCATTCAGCCCAACAAAACAGGCGATGGTGTAACCCCCGTTTTGTCCACGAGCCGCAAAGTAAAAGCCTTGTGGAACATTCTAATGCAAAATGGTATGAAATCAAATGTGGTTGGATGGTGGCCAAGTCATCCCGCTGAACCCATTAATGGAATTTACGTATCAAACTTTTATCATAAACTCAGCAACAAAATAAATTTTAAAAAACCCATGGCGGATTCTACCGTCCATCCTCAGAAATTGCATGAGGTCATGGAAGAATTAAGGGTTTTCCCCTGGGAACTGACCGCGGAGCATCTTTTACCCTTTGTACCCAACGCAGCAAAGATTGATCAGGGAAAAGATTACAGATTAAGCTCTGTCGCTAAGATCCTGGCCGAAACTGCCACAATTCATTCGGCGGCAACTTGGGCGATGGAGAACAGTGAATGGGACCTCATGGCCGTTTATTATGACGGCATTGATCACTTCGGGCATGGTTTTATGAACTACCATCCTCCCAAGATGAATAAAATTAAACAAGAAGATTTCGAGCTATATAAAGGTGTGGTCGAGGCAGGATATCGTTTTCACGATATGATGCTTGAGAGATTACTTGAACTGGCCGGGGAAGATACCACGGTCATTATTGTGTCGGATCATGGTTTTCATTCAGATCATCTTCGTCCTAAGAGACTATCAAAAGCACCCGCTGCACCGGCAGCTCAACATCGACCATTCGGAATATTCTGCGCCAAAGGACCACATATCAAAAAAGATGAGATCGTTTTTGGTTCAACGCTCCTTGATATCACGCCCACTATTTTGGATCTGTTTGGGCTACCTATTGGTGAAGATATGCCGGGCAAACCCATCTTGCAGATCTATGAAGATCCCGAAGCACCCGATTACATTCCTACCTGGGAAAAAGTAGACGGTGAATGCGGCATGCATTCGGATGAACTTAGGAGTGATCCCTGGGCTGATAAAGAAGCCATGGAACAGCTGATTGCACTGGGTTATATTGACGCGCCGGGAGAAAATAAAAAAGAATATGTGGATAATACAACACGTGAGTCCAAGTTTTATCTTTCCAGAGTTTATATGGATTCCAACAGACCGGAGAAAGCTTTGGAAATACTGGAAGAGATCTATGGTGAAAAACCCGAAGAAGCTCGTTATGGACAGTATTTGATTAAATGTTATATTGAGCTTGATCGCCCGGATGATGGGATGAGAGTTTTAGAAGAACTGAAAAAGAAATTCCCCAAGAGTCCGGCACAAACAGATCTCTTGCAAGCAAGATTGTGGTTAAAGAAAGGTGAAACGGATCTGGCTTTGGAATATCTTGAAAAGGCAAAAATTCAAGCTCCGGATAATTTTACCATCACGCTTGAATTGGGCAATACCTATCTGATAAAGAAGATGTACACTAAGGCAGAGAAAGCCTATCTTGAATGTATTAAACTCAATCCAAGTTCTCCCATGAGTCACTATGGACTAGGTCGGACTTACTTGAGATTAACTAAATTCATGGATGCTGCAGAACACTTGATTGCTGCGGTCTCTTTAAGATATTATTTTCCTACAGCTCATTACTTTCTGGGAGAAGCTTTGTTGAGACTTAAATACCATGATAGGGCATTGGAAGCCTATCAGGTGGCTGTTCAGCAAGCGCCCGGCATGGAAAAAGCACATAAGCGCCTGATAAAACTATATAAAGAAGTTTATAAGGAACCTGGAAAAGTCAAAGAACATGAAGACTTCATAGAAAAAAAGATCAAACCCTTGAAGAATAAGAAAGAGAAAGCATGATCACGATCGTAACCGGATTGCCGCGCAGTGGAACCTCCTTGATGATGCAAATACTTGAAAAAGCCGGTATGGAGATCCTGACTGACGAGCTTCGCAAAGCCGACGAGAGTAACCAACGCGGTTACTACGAATATGAAAAAGTCAAATCGCTGATGAAAGATAGTTCTTGGGTGGGAGACGCAGAAGGCAAGGTTCTAAAAGTGATCTCCGGACTGCTGTCATTCCTTCCGGCTAAATTTGAATATAAAATTGTGTTCATGCAACGAGATATCGATGAAGTTCTGAGTTCACAATCAAGATTGCTGGAACGCAAGGGTGTCACCAAAAAAGCTGATTACAAAATATTGAAGACGACATTTGAGAAACAGCTAGTAGGTATAAAGAAATTATTATCGCAAAAACCTAATGTAGATCTTCTGGAAGTATCTTACAGGGACCTTGTGTTGAATCCTGAAAGTGAGATTTACAAGATCAACGGTTTTTTCGGCAATACTTTGGATACAGAAAAAATGGTATCAGCTGTAGATAAAACACTATACAGAGAGAAGAAAGAAGATATTATAGCTTAATGAATTAATTTTTGGCAATGTAAGGGACGGTCCATACTTCGCTACCAACTACGGCAAGCCTTCGTTGGTCAAGAAAGCTACGAATGGCGCAGCGAGACCGTTCCATTAATAAAAGGAATTGAAATACACCATGAAAAAGAAAATATTGAATCTGGAAGAAAAACTGTTATTAAACAAGATCGCGGGTTACTCGGTCCTTGCCGGAGCGGCTTTATTATTAACACCAACAGTAGCTAAGGGAGATATTGTTTATGTCGACCCAGCTGATATTGTCGTTAATAATATTCATAGTCTTGATACATTAGATTTAGATGCTAATGGAGAAAATGATTTTATATTGAAACATTTGAGATCTTCCAGTACATCCATTTTCATTTATTCTACATTGAAAATGTCGGGATATTATAATAATTGGACTCAAACTAATAAGGTTTTAATATCAAACTATTTTGTTGCAAAGCTGGATTCAAGTGTTAGTATTTCTCCTGCACAAACCAACTGGGCATCAGATGATGAATTTTGCAATTTAGAATATACTTATACAGGCCCTTCAACTTTTTTGAGAGGTAATTGGGCGCCAAATGTAGAAGAGAAATTTTTAGGTGTTTCTTTTTATATAGGCGTTATGCGACATTACGGATGGATACGGGCAAGTGTAATTAGGTTAGGTGATGGGAACGGTGGGCAAATAACTGTCCACGATTGGGCCTATGAAGACGATGAAGGAGTTTCCTTGAAAACCGGCGAAGGTGATGTTCCACTCCCATCGAATTATCACATTTTACTGCCTTAGAAGAAAACGGAGCGATCCG
>CAYTLV010000173.1:0-4179 GCA_964438445.1 uncultured bacterium
TGAGCATAAAAATACCCGAAAAAGAAAGTTCAAGAATGGAGTTTAAGCGTAAATTTAATTTATGCGAATTGTACGGGGCTTTTGTTTATTTTCCAGGAGCAATATCAAAACTGGTTGAAAATAGAAAAGGTAAACTACTTGACGAACAATTTATAGAACGTTTACATTTGGCCGTCACTGAAGTCAATGGTTGTGCCGCTTGTTCATATCAGCATACTAAAATGGCTTTGCGTCAAGGAATGAGTAATGAAGAAATATGCAGCTTTTTAAGTGGCGATAATAATTTTATTAAACCTGAAGAAGTTAAAGCTATCATGTTTGCCCAACATTTTGCTGATTCAAGAGGGCTCCCTAAAAAATATGCTTATGATACCATTGTAAAAGAATATGGCAAAACAAAAGCAGGTATTATTCTTGGGGCATGCCAAGTTATATTAGCAGGAAATATGTATGGAATCCCATTCAGCGCATTTCAATCTAGGCTTAAAGGGAAAACCTACAAAGACAGTACATTATTTTACGAATTGGGAATGTTGATTGCTGGAATCGTTTGTATACCCGTTGCTCTTGTTCATGGATTACTAAAAGCTTTGATTGCTTTGCCCAACGAAAGATTTGATAAAGATACGAATGAAGAATAAGACCTCACACGCCTGTCCTCCGAAGCTTTAGCGAAGGGGGAAAGGCGCAAAGGGTTTTGAAGGCACGAAGAATGTAATAGCTCTCACAAAGCCACAAAGTACACTAAGCCACTAAAAACTTTTTACCCACAAAGAAATAGAAGACACGGATAAACTATAAACTATAAACGATGAACGAGAAAAAGTCTGTCATCTCGACCGAAGTCCGTCCGTAGGCGGACGTAGCGGAGAGATCTATTCATGAGGAAGTCATTATGAACTATAAACGATAAAAAGTCTGTCATCCCGACCCCTGACTTCCGTTCACCGACCCCAGACCCCCTTCCACTGTTCACCTCATCGACTTTTCGACTCATCAACTATCACCTCATCGACTTTTTCGATTTATCGCCCCATTACTTTAAATATATTTAAATTTTCCCCACAATACCTTAACCCCATATAGTATTTGTCGCCATTATTTAATTATATTTAAATATTCTTGACATTTTAGGCATCTAAGGCTATATTTGTGACAGAAGTTTAAATATAATTAAAGTACCATTATGACAAAAAAAGAATTAGGTCAAAAGATCAAGGACAGACGAAAAACGCTCGCTATCTCGCAGCGAGAACTTGCCAATTATACAGGATTATCCGTGGTAACACTGTCTCAAATTGAGGGAGGAAAAGCCAATCCTTCATTCGATACCTTGAATGAGATTCTGCATTACTTGGATCTTGAGATAAAACTTGAACTGAGACAATAAATGAAGATCAAAGTCATCTACAAGGAAAAGTATCTTGCCGGCCTGCTGTGGCGGGACGAAAGTGGCTACCATTTTGAATATGACGAGGCTTTTATTAAGAATGAAAGCACATATCCCATCTCTGTAAATATGCCGAAAACTCAAAAAACATATCACTCCAGCAGATTATTTCCCCTTTTTCAGTCCATGCTCAGCGAAGGCTATAACCGGGAATTGCAATGCAAAGCCTTGGGTATTGATACGCATGATGATTGGAATTTACTGATCAACACTTGCTCTCAAGATACCATCGGTGCCATAACGATCAAGAGAAATGAGGAATAATGGCGTATTGTAACGGATGTTTAAAAGACAATACTAACGGATTCTGTCCGGCCTGCGAAAGCAAATTATTCAACAGGTCAAAGGTCTCCCCTGTTCTGGATTTTAATTGGGATGACATTGAGAAAAAAAGCCTGGGCTATCCTTCGGGATTTAGCATTTCCGGCGTACAGCCCAAGGGATTCATCGGACGCAACAAGAACAAACTCTTGGTTCCGAACATTGACAACGAATCCATGTACATCGTAAAACCTTTCATAGATTCAAGAAGATCGCTTGCGATGGATTCTCCCGCAAATGAACATGTTACCATGACAATGGCCAATCAACTATTCAATATTTCAACGGCGAAATGTGCTTTAATGCAATTTGCCAACGGAGAACCCGTCTATCTTACAAGAAGATTTGATCGCAATAAAGATGGAGAAAAGCTACGTCAAGAAGACTTTGTTTCTGTGTTGAATGCGACACCCGAAAATAGATATTATAAATATAATTCTTTCTCCTATGAAGATGCGGGAAAAGAACTTAATCCAATGGACAGAATAAAATTCATCAAAATATTGATCTTCAATTTTCTAAGCGGAAACGGCGATGTTCACCTCAAAAACCTTTCGCTTCTGGAGTCCGGGGATGGCGATATGTTATTATCTCCGTCATATGATCTCATGAATACAAAACTCCATATCAACGACCCCCAGATCGCAATGAATCTTTTCAAAGAAATGGAAAGGACAAAAGAACATCTATTATCAACACCCTACAACTACACCATCAACAGCTTTGTAGAATTAGGGAAACGATTAGAGATCAAAGAAAATATCTTAACTAAAACAGTCGGGGAATTCAGAGAATTAAAACCGGATATGCTTAAATTTATCAATAAGTCCTTCTTATCTGACCAAGGAAAACAAAAGTATAAAAACATCATTGAGATGCATTACAAACAATTATTTTCTATTAAATAAAACCTTTTCGGTGCCTTAGTCCCTTATAAAACCATAAGCTTTTAGCTCCATATCACTTACTCAAATGCATCGAATCACATACTCATAAATAATGGATCAAAGAACAGACATGACAAAAGAAAATAAAATATTAGTTCAAGATTACAATCCTGAATGGAAAAATCTCTTTGAGGAACTAAAAAGCGTTCCGACTAAACACCTAGCTGCTGATATTATTGGGATAGAACACGTTGGAAGCACATCTATTCCCGGAGCGAAAGCAAAAGCAATTATAGATTTAGATATTATAATCGAGAATGATAATTCAACATTAGAAAATGTTATTTCAAAGTTAAAAGAACTTGGATACTTACATCTCGGAAATATGGGAATAATGGGAAGAGAAGCCTTTAAAAGATTGAATTCAACAACGCCGAATTCTGGATCACAGAGACATTGGGTTAAACATAATTTGTATGTATGCAAGAAAGGGAGCATCGGATTAGCCAATCATTTAGACTTAAGAGATTACTTGATAGAAAATCCCAAAAAGCTACTTGAATACAATGAATTAAAACAAAATCTTGCTAATAAATTCCCCTTTGATATTGACTCTTATGTTAATGGCAAAACAGACTTTATCGTCGATATACTAAATAGAATGGGGATGAAATCTTGCGATACGCAAGTAATTGAAGAGCAAAATACATTGAAAGTTGATTAAGATAAAAGACAATATTTTCATGACATCAAATCATAAACATCTCGACACGCCAAGGCCTGTCTAAAGAATAATCTATTCAACCACGCTGTGATTGTGTTTTGGGGTGGGTGGTTTCTACCATATTCAACCCCGCTGGGGTCGAAGAAAATATTTACTTCTAAAATCAGCATTCCTTGTTCCTTGTTCGATATTCAAGACCGCTAATATTTTTTTTAACCCCGAGCTTGTCACCTGCCGGCCGTAGCCTTGGCGAAGACTGGAAGGGTTGAATAACAATAACCCGGGGTAAAACCCCGGGAAAATGACACCAAACAAAAACAACCCCGACGGACCTGTCGGGCGAAGCCCCGATCCTTCGGGGCGAAGTCTGATGGAGGGGTTGAATACAAATCGATTGTTCCTTGTTCTATTGTTCGAATGTTCGATATTCAAGGCATAGCCGTAGCGATCTATTCATAGGAAATAATTATGAATTATGGATTATGAATACGCATCGATTTCCCCGAAGTCCGCAAACGTCCATCGTATCCATGCTTGTCCGTGCTTATTATTGTTCAACCCTGACGGGGTTGTAAGAGTGAGAGTGCCCGTTTATATATTATTGTTCGACCCCGCTGGGGTTGTAAATGTTTATGGAACTAATATATACTGTTATTTGATCTCTTCGGGATCTTGTTTTATACAACCCCGAGCTTGCCGCCTGCCGGCCGTAGCCTTGGCGAAGACTGGAAGGGTTGAACAACAATAACCCCGGGTGAAACCCGGGGAATGGAAGCCCACAAAACAAAAACAACCCC
>CAYTLV010000174.1:0-4170 GCA_964438445.1 uncultured bacterium
ATTGAAGTTTTTGATGTTCGTACTGGCAAGAAAGTTGAAACTATGCTTGAACATCGCTCAGCAATGCGTGATATTCGTTTTGACCCCAAAAAGAAAATGCTTTATTACGATGATATGCGCTTTGCATTAGTTTATAAATACGATTGGATAAAGCGGGAGACAGTTGCAACGGAAGAAGTTGACAGTCACCCCAATACCATTCGTTTGACTCCTGATGGAAAGTACCTTTTTGTCAGCTGCCGTGGTCCAAACAATCCCAATGGCTATACTTTACCAAGTCCAAGGGATGGAGATATAGTAGTTATTGATACGGAATCGATGACAACTCTAACTTCATGGGCACAAGGTAATCAGCCGACAGGATTGGATATCTCACCGGATGGATGTTTTCTTGCAACAACGGATTTTATGGATAGGCATGTAAATCTATATGTGATCTCTGATCCGAGAGCAGTAGATAAGGAAGATGAAGACAGTTTTACAATGTTACTAAATAAGTTGGGTAATATTTATGAAATGGGCACTCGTTCTTTCTGGTGGTGGTGGTAACGGTATAGCTCACATTGGCGTCCTTAAGGAGCTTGAGCGTTTAGAACTAAAACCCTCACTAATAATTGGAACTTCAATGGGATCGGTCGTAGGCGGAGTTTATGCTTCCGGAAGATCAGCCAAGTGGATTGAAGATTATATGACGGAAGATTTTGATATCCGTGATATGGTTGCAACAATGCAAACATTGAAGTGGGGTGAAGGTCCTCTGGTCAGGATATTCCAAGCCGGAGAGGCAATAAATCATCTGCGCTCCAAAAGAGGAGCTGAGTCAGGTGAAAAGATACTTGATAAATTAAGAGAAGTAACGAATAATATTGATATTAAAGATACACTGATTCCATTTGTAACCAATGCGGTAGATATGTTAAGTGGAAAAGAAAAGGTTTTTAGAGCCGGTAATCTTGCGGAGGCAATTCGTTGTTCCATGTCCATTCCGCCATTCTTTGAACCCTATGATATGCAGGATGGATTGTATATAGATGGTGCTTTTGCTGATAATATGCCTGTCAATATTGCTCATCAGATGGGATATAAAAAGGTTTTATCAGTAGATGTATCACCTCTAAGGACGGTCAGTCGACCAGACTTGAAAAACAGTCTTGATGTGATGTTCCGCGCCATGTCCTGTTCCATAAAGAATGCACATAGGAAAAGTAAAGCGACTGTGGCAATAGAGGCATATAAAGGGGCCTATAACATGGATTTTGAACATGTAAAAGAATTGATCGAGGTTGGCGAACAGGCAGTTCGTAATCATGAGTTAAAGATTAAGAGGAAATTTTCTTCCTGGTTGTCATAAATAAGTAATTGATACTAAGAAAAAGGAATAATAATGAGATCATTGAAAATAATGACCTTGATAGTTGCAATGGTGATCCTAATGACATCTTGCGGTAAAGGTAAGGATGAAATTAATGTTTCCTGGCAGTTGGTTCAAAATCAATATAAAACAGGTAATCAGCATAAATGTGAAATTACATTCACAAATAATTCCAGATATACTTTAACAAAGGATAATTGGGAATTTTATTTTACCTGGTTCCGATCCATTAAGAATGATCAGGAATGGCAAGGACTTGCGGGCAAGACCATTAATGGCGATTTTAGCCACATATATCCCACAGAGACTTTTGTAGAATTGAAACCCGGTGAAAGTATGACTTTCCCCTTAATTGGAAGTCATTATGCTATACACAAATCAGATGCAATAAGTGGATGCTATTTTGTCATAAAAAAAGGCTTGGGTAAAGAGCTTATTATTCCTTCGGGTAAAACAATAGTATTGCCATTTCCAAAAGACGTAAATCTCGTAAAGGGTTCCTTTGATCATTTAAAAGTTCAAACCGCAAAAATGAGATACGAAGAGAATGAAGCAATTCAGATAATTCCCGAAGTAAATTTAGTACCAATTTTTCCAACACCCAATAAAATCACTTCGGATGAAGGAATATGTGAGATCAATAAAGATTTTATTATTTATTATCATAGCTCCTTGTCAAATGAAGCCTGTTTCCTTCAGGATAAGCTGAATGAAGTTTTTGGTGGAAACATGATAAGAACAAAATTCAGAAGTGATGATTTTAGAGAAACTGCACCCAATAGGATCATCTTAAACAAAAAAGGCGGAAGTGCAGAAGCCTATAATCTTAATATAGATTCTGAGCAGGGTATTATTATCATGGGTGCGGATGAGGCCGGCGTGTTTTATGGTATTCAAAGTCTTTTGTCTCTTTTCCCTGCAGACCTGAATAATGTTCCTGAAACTGTTGTTTCAGTCCCTAGTATTAATGTAGTGGACGGTCCAAGATTTCCCTATCGCGGGATGCATCTTGATGTTTCAAGATCATTCCACAGTAAACAAAATGTCATGAAATTTATTGAATTGATCTCAAGCTATAAGTTAAATAAGCTTCATTTTCATATTACGGATGATGAGGGGTGGCGCGTAGAGATCCGATCCATCCCGGAATTGACTGAAATAGGCGCATTTCGCGGCCATACAAAAGATGAGAAAGATCATTTGCAACCTACACTTGGTTCGGGGCCTTATGCAGATCCCAAAATAGGAAATGGCAGTGGTTTCTATACTCGTGAAGATTTTATTGAATTACTTCGTTTTGCAAAAGGCCGTCATATTGAAGTAATCCCCGAGATAGATATGCCGGGCCATATGCGATCAGCTTTAAAGGCAATGGAAGTTCGTTATGATCGTTATATGAAAGAAGATAAGCCCGACTCGGCACTTATGTACCTGCTAACAGATTTCGAAGATACCACTTTTTACACTTCAGCTCAACGATATCATGATAATACGGCTAATCCCTGCATGGAATCAACCTACCGTTTTGTTCAAGTTGTGATTGATGAATTAGTAGCTATGTATAAAGAAGCCGATGCTCCATTAACAACCTTGCACATTGGCGGAGATGAGGTCCCAAGAGGTGCATTTACCTATTCACCTATCAGCCAGTCATTTCTTGAAAGTCAGGATGAATATAATTCTCCATCAGAATTACATAAATATTTCACAAAACGTGTTACTGCTATGCTGAAAAAATATGGTATTCATACAGCGGGTTGGGAAGAAGTTGCTTGTAAACATGAAGGCAGACAGCGTTATCCGGATCCCTCTCTTGTACAAGATGGTATTGTAGCATATGTATGGAATAACGTTTGGGGTTGGGGAGCGGAAGATCTTGGCTATCAGTTGGCTAATGAAGGCTTCCCTGTTGTTCTTATAGGTGCAAATAATTTTTATTTTGATTTTGCATATAATCGCGATCCCGAAGAAGAGGGTTTGAATTGGGGAGGTTATACCGATACCCGTTCTGCTTGGGAATTTACACCCTATGATATTACAAAATGTGCAGAGACAACACTTTACGGTGATCCTATTACAGAGGAAATGTTCGAAGGTAAAACTCGTTTGACCCAAGAAGGGAAAAAGAATATTTTGGGAATGTCCGGAACTCTTTGGGGTGAGACAATGAGAACTTGGGATCGGATAGAATATATGGCTTTCCCCAAGATATTAGGCCTTGCAGAACGTGCCTGGAGTCTTCAACCTTACTGGTCCGCGATCGATCAAAAGGATTTCGCCAAAATGATAAGAGAAATTGATTGGAATCACTTTGTGAATAAAGTTGGTCAGCATGAACTTCCTAAATTGGATCAAAAGCAGGTCCAATACCGTATCCCGCTCCCCGGAGCTATCGTAGAAAACGGTATATTCAAAGCAAATATTCGTTTCCCCGGTTTGGTGCTTCGATATACATTGGATGGTAGTGAGCCGAATGAAGCGTCTGAAATATATGTAAAACCCTTTAAGCTTAATCCCGGTGTTGAGGTAAAGATCGCTGCTTTTAACAGACTTGGGAGAAATAGCAGGGTAGTGATTCTGCCATAAACATCAAATAAATATTTCCAATTAATAAGGGTTCGTAGCAATATCAATGCGGAGCCCTTTTTCTTTAAGCATTATAAAGAAGAGGGTGAGAGGGAGAGAGGGTGAGAGGGTGGTAAGAAGAGGAGGAGGTGAGGAGGAGAGAGGTAAGGTGAGAGGGAGAGAGGGTGAGGAGGTGAGAAGGTGAAAAGGCGAGAGGGTAAGAAGGTGGTAAG
>CAYTLV010000175.1:0-4166 GCA_964438445.1 uncultured bacterium
GGCAGTAAGCAGTAAGCAGTAATCAGTAAGCAGTAAACAGTAACCAGTAAACAGTAAACAGTAAGCAGTAAGCAGTAGGCAGTAGGCAGTAAGCAGTAAGCAGTAAGCAGAAAAAAATATGTATGCATTTGTAGAGAACGGTCGCGACCGTTCTTTTGATTTATTTTTAAATTGATTGAATATTTTATCCAAATGATTAAATTCCCATGTCGTTAATAATATAACTAATGTGGATGTCATGAACAGAAGATTAACTACAATATTATTTCTTTCACTATTAGGCATTTTCTTTTTTGAAGTTTCTTGCACGCAAGAAATTCAAACTATCGGATTTGATGATCTGAGAGTGATCTCGTCGATGGAAGATGATTCAATTTCAGTGATTTTTCAAAGAGCCGATAAATTGACATCCGATGAGAAAATTACCGTTCGTTTGAGGCAAGCGGATAATAAAGGTGTTTTGAGATATAAAGATCCCACGTGTACCAAAGATGAAGATGGCAATTATATTCTACGTCTTGCCTTAGAGCACCGCTTGCTTTGGAGCCTGGATGATCCACGTTTATATGATCTGGAACTTCAGATAGAGAATAAATTATGTGGCATTGTATACCACGGGTCATGTCGTTTTGGTATTCGTTCTCTTGAAACCAAGCATGGCAAATTTTATCTTAACGGATTACCTTTTTATGTTCGTGCTTACGGAGGCGAGGGTGGTTGCGGTTGTGATGATCTGTCTAAAGATGCTATTCGTAAACGCTTGACACAAGCAAAGAATTACGGTTTTAATGCCGTTCGTCATCATACTCATATTCCCAAAGAAAATTATATGAAAATCGCTGATGAGATTGGCATCTTGGTCCAAATGGAGATCGGGGGTAATCAGATCGGTGATGAAGTTCATAGTGAGAACTTTGCCATGTGGGAAGAGACCTGGAAAGACATGGTCAAAATGGGACGCGATCATCCTGCTGCTTTCATCTACGGATGCGGCAACGAAATGTATCGTAATGCTCCCGGATTGATTGAGGTATTGGATAGTCTATACGAGACCGCTAAAGCTCTTGATCCCGGCACCTTGGTTCTTAACCGCTCAGGATCTAATCCATTTAATGATGAGTTTGGTAAATATGATCTTATCGAACGTCCTATTGGTGAATATGAACATACAGCCGAATTTGCCAATGAAGCATTTTACGCTTATTTACGTGGAGATCGAAAAGGTCGTACGGATGAATTCCCAATTATAGCTCATGAGTATCCTCTGGTAGCCTCTTACCCAAACCCAGCTCTTATTTCTAAATATGATTCTATTCCCGAATGGCTACAGATCACCATCGAAAAAGCGAAAGAAAATGGTTTGGAACACCTTCTTCCGATTTATGTGAAGAACACCGAAGCCATTCAAGCTCAGGTTCGAAAAGAAATGCTGGAAGAAGCGCGGAAATTCCCGGAGCTGGATGGCTACAGTATGCTGCGTTTTACCGATTGCGGGGCGTATGTTTCCGGCGTGGTGGATGATTTTGCTGATCCAAAGAATGTTTCGGCTGAAGAATTCTTGCAAACAAACGGTGAAACTGTACTGCTTTGTTCTTGGGAGAAGCGAGTATTATCAAATAATGATACTCTAAGACTAACTCTCCATTGTTCTCATCACGGCAAGAAATCCTTCGGATCAAGCGGAGGAGAGTGGGAGATTTTCGGAGAAGAGGAAAGATGGGGAGAAGGAGAAAAGGGGAGAAGGGGGGAAATCGCGGAATTTGAGATACCGGCTGTTGATGTGAAAGATATCGTTAATATAGAAATTCCCTTAAATAATATTATTAAAGCTCAAAAACTTACCTTAAAAGCAAGTGCCATTTCGGGCAAGAAGCAGATAAAGAACGAATGGGATTTCTGGGTTTTTCCGGAAGTTGAAATGGTCAAAAGTGAAAAAACTGTTATCTGGGATCCGCGGAAACGTTTAACATCACTTAAAGCATTTATACCTAACGCTGATTACAATAAAGATCTAAATATATTGAATCCCGATCTTAATGAACTCATCCTTTCAGATTCATGGGACGTATCATTTTATAAACATCTTGAAGCAGGTGGCAAGATATGGATACTCTCGGGCAAGACATGGGCATGGCCTGAAGAAATGGGAATATTTGGATTACATATCACGCGTATTGATCCGGTTTATCAATCAGAGCCGATCTTTTCCCAATTGGATGAACCTCTAACGAACTGGTTGACCATATGCTCTAATCATCCAAAACGATATGGGAATAGTGGAACGCTTATATTTGATCATCCTGCTTTAAAGAATTTTCCTCATGATGGATATTGCGACATGCAATTCTGGCCTATGATATACCGCGCAAAATCCCTACGACTGAAAGATTTTCCGAAGGGCACTCAACCCATGATCCAGGCCATTGATAATTTCTATCGCGGAGAACATAAAGGATATCTTGTTGAGTTAAAGGTTGGCAAGGGAAAATTACTTATCTCAACTTTGAATCTCATCCAGCATCTCGAGCGTTCCGCCTCAACTCAATTTATGGTGCAGGAATTGTACACTTATATGCAAGATAGTGATCATATTCCAGATGTAATGATCACAGCGGATGAACTTAGAAAGATGATCGAAATAGTTGCTGAAGAAATTGCCGAAAATCCTCCACGAGTCCACAGTGAAATGGGAGCTCGATATAAAACACTTTGGGAACGTCGCTTAAGTCCGGGTGAGGTTATTGTCTTGTATCCCTACGAAGCCGACGGCATTTCGGCGGACAAACTGGACATCCATTATGAATATGCTCAAACCCAATGGTATTATAAAGCGGCACCGAGCGACAAGTTGACCTGGACCTTTGAGAATGATGTAAAGGGAGAGTTTGTTCTATATTTGAATATCGCAAGTGTTTTCCGAAATAATATTTTAACAGTATCTATTGATGGTATTGAAGTAATCAATTTTCGACCCCGTTGTCCAGGAAGCTGGCAAAATTTCCGTGAGATACCGTTAAGAATGGGTGAGTTATTTGTAGGAAAACATACGATAACAATAGAACTTCCTCAAGAGCTCGAAGAGGAAAATGGTGTCGCGTTATTAATCAGAGATATGCAAGTTAAAGAAATAATCAAAAATTAATTCCCTGATGAGATGAGTATGAAAAATAAAGATAAAACAACCCTCGAAATGACACTACTCATGACACCCGATAAGGTCAACTTTTCAGGGAAAGTACATGGGGGAGAAATATTAAAATTATTGGATAGTGTTGCATACTCTTGTGCTGCACGATATTCCGGTCATTATGTTGTTACGCTTACAGTGGATCATGTCTTATTTAAAGAACCCATTAATGTAGGTGATCTTGTCACATTTTATGCTTCGGTTAATTATACGGGACGCACATCCATGGAGATCGGTATCAAGGTTATGGCTGAAGATCTCAAAACTAACCAAATCCGTCATTGCAACAGTTGCTATTTTACAATGGTAGCAATGGATGAAAAGGGAAAGCCGGTCGAAGTGCCTAAGCTTACTCCTGTAACAGAAGATCAACTCAGGCGATTTGCGGATGCTGCTAAAAGAAGAGATAAAAGAATTGACAATTAACCCCGTTTCGTCACCCCGAAGCATCGGGGCGCAGGGCAGGCAAAGGACAATTCTACGCTAAAGCTACGAATTGCAGGCAATTGACAATTTCGTAACGCAATATTAGTGAGATGTAAAACATTAGGTTTAGGGTAGAGACGTCGATTTACCGCGTCTCATATATAAAACATAAATCGTAAGACGTACGGCGTTAACCCCGAGCAGAATGGAGGGGTTGAACAATAGTCCCGTAGGGACGAAAGCTTTGTAGATATGTGATTACATAAAATAATGAGCTCCATAGGAGCGGAACACATACAATTGACAATTGATCCCCCTACGCTCTGCGAGCTTCCAGCCTTCGCTGAAGCTTCGGCATGGCACGGCGCAGGACAGGCAAAGGATAATTGATAAAGGACAATGAATTTTAAAGAAGAATTAGATGGTAAAAGACTGGTTTTAAGGCAAACTCGACCGACTCAGGAGATGGCGGAAGCTATTTTTAAGGCCGTTGACGCAAGCCGTGAGCATTTACGTCCTTTTTGTCCCTGGGAAAAGAACGATGATTCGATTG
>CAYTLV010000176.1:0-4136 GCA_964438445.1 uncultured bacterium
AGATGTTTCTTTCACCACATGGTTAAAGACATCTATAATAGGGATGACCCTGGACAAAGATAAAGTTCCTATGCTTCTGGCTACTGAAATGGGGCCAGACCAGGTTGATGCTTTCACTGAATTTATGAAAGAAGCAAGCCGGGAGGTTCTAAAGGTATTTGTGTCAAGGCAGGGGAATGCGTCTGGTGTTCCATTTGAACAGACTGCCACTGATGTTATTTATAGGTTTAAGGAGGAAACACCTATTTTGCCTCAAGCAGATGCTATAAAGGATTCTTTAAATGAAGACACCAGGAATGCCCTTTATGTTTATGTCACTTTACTGTGGTTCAAGTTGAAGGGTAATAAAGATCAACTTTTATCACTGATTGAGAGATACGAAAAATTGACTGGAGATATCGAACGACATCTTTATAAACTACATGATTAAAATTTAGTATTATGGCTGATATAGTAATTACAATAGCAATAGCAGATGTTTATGCTGAAATCGCAAGAAGAACAGCTATTACAACAGAAACAGATCCTTTTTATGCACAGGCAACAACAGAGAAAAAACAATACTCTCAACTTCACGGTGAAGGTGATCGTATAACTAGAAATTTTATTGAAGAAGCGAGCAAAGAAGTTCTAAAGGCTTTTATCTCCAGACAAGGGGATGTTGTTGCTGCTGGCTATGAATTTGATCTGATAGACAGTGGAAATATAGTTTATCGCTTTGCGGAAAATGCTAGTCCATTAGAGGCAAATCAAACGGCAGCGATTACTTCACGCCTTCAAGACAACACCGAAGATGCCATTATTTATTATGGTATGGTTTCATTGTATCGTACTGATGGAAACATTAATAAGCATGATGAATGTCAGGCTAAGTGCTTGAAACTTATTGACGAGCTTTCGGGAGATCTGTACCGACTACATGATTAATCGTCATGACATTATCAATTGAAAATACTGGTGTTGACCATCTCTATCCAGATGGTGTGCCTATTGCGGAAGTGTCTATTGTAATATCTGACATTTTCCAAAAGGTTGCTAGGATAAGTGCGTTCGCTGCTCATAGTGATCCGTCCATTGCCAAGCTGCCGGAAGAAGTTAAATTATTCAATGAGCTTCATGGCAAAGGAGATCGCATCACATCAGATTTTCTAAGTGATGGTGCCAGCGACATACTTCCTGTATTTCAATCTATGCAAAGATGGATGACTAATGCTTCTCCTGGGCCACGGTATGAATTTAATAGTGTTGCTAATCCCGGGCTTATTATTTTCCGATGGCAAATAATGGATACCAGGCTCGAATGTCAAAAACTGAATTACACAAGTGAAACTCTTATCGATATTCGAACCGACCTTAATATTGTTTCAAATGTTAAGAAATACGCCACGGACGCTTTGAGGGACTATGTTTTAAGGGAACTGTACGAAGCTAATGGCAACGATAAGAAGTTTGAGTCGTATCGTAAAAAATATGACCTAAATAGACAATACGTTGCTTTTTGGGCTAAGAGTGATTTAAGCTTGCAAACACAATATACCTATGCTGGAGTTTAATAAGGGAGGGAATAAAGATATTTTAGAGGTGTTAAGGCAGCAAAAGCGGTTGAACTTGAAGCGCGTCAATAATTTCTCTATTGTAGAAGAAAACTTAAATGATATATCCTTTCTTGAATGGTATGTGTTTCGGCAAATGCAAATTTCCCCCTCAAATTTTCTAGCTAATCTTGAAACACAATATTACGCAGAGCAAAATTTTAGAGATCGCCGTCAAAGAAATATTGAGTTTGTTAGAGGTCGTCAATTCAACGAACCTGTTTATGATTCCGAATTACAAAGATGGGTACCGCAAAGCCTGTATTTAAGCCGACGTGGAATACCTTTATTGACATATAATGTCATTTCTAAACTTGTCAGGAGTCTCACAGGTCAGTTTAGCGAGATTAATACTGGGAATGTAGTTACATCTGATAATAAAGATGATAGAGGTTCTGAATTAGCAAATATTTTAACTAAATGTGTTGAGCGAATCAAGAAAAACAATAGCGCGTCAAGCAAGGATGCTGAAAATTACAAGGAAATGCTATTGAGTGGATCACCGGTCTTTAAAATACGATGGGGCACTGGTGCAATGTCTAATACTATTGATTTACAATACAGAAATGTTAATCGAGCACTATTCATGGTTAATCCCGGCATTGTCGATTACGACATGCAAAATCTTCACACAGCTACCGAGATTCACAATACTTCCCTAAATGATATCATAAAGAGTTTTGCCAATGGAAATCATGAACGTGGAATGTCTATTAAGCAAGGTTATATTAATTATCAAGGAGATGAATTAAAGCAATCATCCTACTCTAGTCAAAGCTGGGATGGAAGTCAATTAAGGAATAATACTTTTCACACACAAGGCACCGGAAATTCATCTTATCGATATTATGAAACTTGGAGGGAAATATGCGATTATGAGGCAATAACATTCGATCCTCTTGATGGTGTTGGAACTAAAACTTACCATAAGTGGAAAGATCCTAAGGTTGTGCGAAAAGAAATGGAAGTGGAAAACGCAGATCGTAAGGTCAAAACTGAGGGTATGGGATTTAAGGATGAGGATCTTCTTATAACCATGGATGTTGATTTTGTGACACGCTGGTATGTTATTTTCATGACTCCTTGGGGTCTTGTCTTAGGTGTAAGGGAAAGTCCTTACAAAAGCGGCATGCATCCATTTATTTTTCCTCCACCCAACATCAATGGAGAACAATGGGGTATTGTTGAAGAAGTACTTAATGCTCAGTTGGGATTAGATAGACAAATAAGTCAAGCGGATGCAATTATATCGAATGCTTCGAAAGGTATGTGGTTGGTTCCGGATACCGCAGTCCCAGACACTCACACAAATAAAGAGTATTTAACGGAGCTTAAAAAAACCAATGGCGCAGTAATTTATAAGGTACGAGAAGGTTATGAAAAAGAAGTACCAGAACAAGTTTATGCTAATTCTACAAATGTTTCGAATGGTGTTGATAATCTAATTCAAATGTACAGCGGCCTCGTAGATGATATTAGTGGTAATTACGGTGCAGCACAAGGAAAGACAGGGGGAAGCGGTAAAACTGCAACAGGCTACGCCCTAGAGAGCCAAAATGCAGGTTTAAACATACGGAATACGGTGGATACTTTTTTTACCGTACTGGTTAGAAGAGACGACAAACTTCTTCAGGGAGTGATAGAGGGGTATACAAAGCAAGATTACAAGAGAATAACTGGAACCGAGGTCGATCCACAAGAAATAAAGCAATTTGAATTTTATACAGAACAAAGCAAGGGCACAAATTCTCCTGCTCATAAATTTGCGCTAGAACAAGAATTACTTCAATTAGTTCGAGACGAGTTGATACCATTCGAAGTGTTTGCGGAGGTAAGTAGTAATCCAATGTTAAAACGTGCAATACAGAAATGGGAAGAGTTAAAGGAAAAGCAAGCCACTGACGAACAGGCGGCGGCACAGCAAGGAGGACAGCCGACACCAGCACCACAACAGGGTTCTCCATTTAATAATAAAGGAGAAATGACCGTTGATCCTATGTTGGAGCAATTAGGCAGTAAAGTAAATATGAAAATATAATAAATGGAAAGTATAACGCTATTGGGATTAAACACAAAGGTTAATGACCGGGATGTAAAAGATGGTTCTCTAAAAGAGAACATAAATCTCCAGTGGCGTGATGGATCCATTAAACCAGTTCCAAACCGATTGATTTCTGATATAGACATAGGTGGACACACAAAAATAATCTTCCATAAAGTAGGTGATGAGAATCAGATTAACGTACTTGGATTTAATACACTAGCCAGCAATTGGCTTGCTGCTGATTTAGCTGAGTGGCTAGGAGGCGTTGAGGATGTAAATGGTAGTTTGGAATGGTTCGGAACCATAACGAATGGTATTTACGCCGTAAAAGTAACGCCTTTGGTTGTGGCTCTACCAAAAACACCAGGAATGTCGTTCACTGTTCTTAATGGTATTATTTATTTTATGGGTGATGGCAGTTCTCCTATAGAAGAATATTATAAAAGACTCCAATATTCTAATGATACAGATACATATGAATTAAAAGACATGTATGCGTG
>CAYTLV010000177.1:0-4124 GCA_964438445.1 uncultured bacterium
AATACGACCAATGATATAACCAATACAAACTTGAAGAAAAGTAAAATTCCCAAGATAGGCAAGGCCCGGAATTGATAAAAATGTAAGGACTGACGTTTCTGCGGCCACTATGGAAACCATAACCGCCCACCAGGGAAGCTTATTCCCTGCTGAAAAATAATCTTTCATATTTTTTACACTTCGCCCCAAAAGAGACCCGGCAATAAATACGCCCAACATGAATGCAACAATAATAGCTATATCTACCCAATGCATGTTTTACCCTTTTCTGTTTATATATTAAAAAACCCGCCCCGATCAAATTCGGGGCGGGAAAATATACAACAAAGAATTGTTTTTAAAAATTAAAAGTTGAATCCTGTTTCAACATTCATGATCGTTACATTTTCAGTTTTAGGATCTATCATGGCATCACCATTCATATCACGATATGTCAGCATATAATTATAAACAATACTGACACCACCGCCGAGATCCATACCTAATTTTGCGCCCATAATAGTTCTTTCTGAAGGATTCTTAAAATCCCAGGGGTTTGGATCATTATTGCGATGATAATAAGCCATGATCTCTGAAACCAGAGGTATAGTTCCCTTTGGTACTGCCGCTTCGATCTGGAAAGTCTGTAAAACATTCCCAAGACCTGAAACCATGTTCATATAATTACAATCCAAGGTAAAGAAATTTGCAATATTAATTCCAACTGATCCATAAAAGCCTTGTGATTGGGGTAAGTTATAGGCAAGAAGCTGGTCATATTTTGTTTTAGCTATGAACTTTTTATTTTCATCCTGAATAAAATAGACACGATTCAAATCATAATTTCTATCAAAAAATCCATATTGGAAATTTTCTTGTGCCCAGCGATATTCTAATTTTGCCGTCAAGAAATTGCTTACAGTAAAACCGATACCCACCGGTGATGTACCAATAAACACATCATTTGCAGTTAAATTCATAACTGAAGTATTTCCGTCGAGATATCCCAAAATAGCTCCAACAGAATAGATCTCAAGTGAGAACCCGCTGCTTCTGAAGATCGGTATTGTTAGATCAACTGAAGCTGAAAATACTGCCGGATGTTGATTCATCAAGGTATCAATTGTAGGAACATAAATTGTTTGAACGGTATCAGCTCTTTCAAATCCATCATATGTTGGAAACATCGGACTAATGTACAGATCTATCAAAGAATCAGATAAGCCCCCAACAGGAGTATATTCCCAATAATTATTGCCATCATCATCAACATCTGCAGCATCAGCAATACCATCACCATCTGTATCCACATAGAAGTTCTCATTCATGGGGAACATATCCATCAAATCGGCATAACCGTCTCCATCCATGTCCTCTTCAAAAGCATTGAAAGGATTCAAATCTGCGACAGCACTTAAGCCGACTTCAAGAAATCCACCTACAGCAAAACGTCCACCAAGCAACCCGGGTATGGCGCTTACACCCCCGATCTCGGTCCAATCTGCAATAAAGCCATAGAAGCTCAGAGCTATACCACGTTCTTCTTTGAACTTGTTCGTAAGACCGAATTCAGTTCCAAAGCGTTTTTTTACGGGATATTCCAGCATATTTGTATAGCGGTCAATTGAAATTCCATTGACAAACGTGACCTCATCCAAACCGCCGAGCCTTATATAGAAAGGATCATACTTTGTAGCCCAACTTAAGTAGTAAAGCATATTCAGGTAATCTTCAAATTCATCCCAATTATGCGTACTGATCTTGCCTTCGGCATTGATATACACAGCAAGGTCTAAACCCATGCTTAATTTACCAATGGTAAAGGTCGGACGAAATGCGATCTGATTATAGAGCTCACCGTCAATGGTGACAGCGCCGATTCCAAAACCGGTTTCAAACATGGAAGACAATCCGGTGTCTTCTCCATCTTCCGCCTGAACGGCAAAAGGTATCATCATGATCAGTAACAAGACTACAAGTGAATATGTCTTTTTCATCCTGCTTACTCCTCCATTTTTTATTAATATCTAAGGTAATATAAATGACTTTTTGCAAAAATCTAATAACTTTCTTCTAACTACTTACTTTTAATTTTCCTTGTATGCCAAATTTACCATCCATAAATATTGCAATATGTACAATATCGGGGATTTTTGATGCTTCTTTTAAAACACTATTTATGTTAGCACTATTAAGGATCTTATTCGCAAAAGCAGTCGCATACTGGTCCGCTAGAATAGTATTTTTACATGCGACACTTACGAGATCGGCGTTGCCAAAGCTCTTTGAATGCCCAAATTTCCCTGATGAAGCACATAAACCCAGGGGTGAATCATTGGCTTTTACAATAAGTTTTACTTTATTGGAGAGAGGGTGATCACCGGCAAATAGTTGCACATGAATATCAGAGGATACATCAAGATAGTTATCTCCCCCGTTCTCTATGATGATCTCTTTAAATTCAAATTCATTTTTACATGCTATGGCGATTTCTTCAGCAAAAGCGCCGGCAATCCCTGCCATAGGGCCAACACCTGTTTTAAAAGAACAATCTGATAAGTTCCGGATAAGTTCTGGGGCTGTAACCGGTACCTTAAGGGGAGCTATAGCATGTTCAAACTCAGGTGTGATCAAAAAATAATCTTCAAATGATTTCCATAAAACTCTGCACTTACTATCAACAAAGCTTCGTACTTTATCTATTGATGTTTTTGAAAATATATCAAAAGCAATCCATATATCCGTTTCCCTGAAACGATATGTAAATGAAGTAAAACGCTCCCCCATGTTCTGTCGGTACCATCGGGGTTCATACATGATCAGTCTTTCGCTTGAAGGCTTTTAAGTTCTTTATCTTTGGGAAAGGATTGAACAGGCTCACTAAGTTGAAATTCACCTTTTATGATCTGTTCTTTTAGTATTTCAGCTATTTTACGAGCTTTTTTCAGCGATGACATTGGTTGTGTTGAAACTATTTTCCCTTTAAGGTTGATTTTGCCACTCTGTAATTCTTCATAATTAGCTGTAGTAATAATTGGAGAACCCGGAAGTCCGTAATCTCTTACATAAGTATCAATCTCTTTATTTCTTATGGATACACATTTAGCAATATCTTCATCAAGGATCGGAATGGGTATCCCAATGCCGACAAACATGCTTACACCGTACTTTTTATAGTAAGCAGCTTTGATAAACTCCGGATCCATCTTTTTCATATCACCTGTAACCGTTAAGGTCGCTGAATGCATGATAGGGACACCATGCTCATTTTTTTCAGTATGTGATCTATATTGAGTGCCATTCCATGTAATATAACCTTGGGCACCTCCGAGAAAAATACGCGTTCCGATTCCGATCGTTCGTAGATCGGGATCATTCAATAGAGGACTTAATTCACCGGATGTAGAATAGGTAACATTCCCATATTCCGGTTTCAGTACACCCATGTATGTAAATTTTTTATCGGGAGTCGAATTTGTAGCGGCAGGATAGTTTTGGTAAGCATTTCGTGGATTGTGCAAGATCATTTCATTGACCGTGTCACGATTGATCGTTGCTTTTAGTGACTTTCTGGGATAGCAATCCGTACCTTTGGCAGTAGCACGAAGTTCAACATCTTTTCCGGCTATCAACTCTTCTATCACATGAGCACCACCATAGGAAGGGTCTTTATCGGATTCTTGTGTAGCACCTATGTATGCATCTGCTGCGGCTATTCCGCCATAAGCCTCAACACCATTAAGAGTAATATGCTCCATACGCATAGGGGGAGATGGCTGACCAAAATTTATAAATGCACCGGAAGAACACATAGGTCCAAAGGTTGCGGTTGTTACAACATCAACTTTTTCAGCGATCTCTGCGGTAGAATATTTTTCTGCCATTTTTGAGACTTCTTCGGCTGTTAATACCACTGCCTCGCCAGCTGCGATCTTTCTATTTATTTCCTGATAAGTTTTTGTCATTAAATTCCTCTTTATTTGTTTGAATATAATAATTTTTATTCACAAAGTATAATCGAATAATTGATTGATTTGTTGATATGTCGATATGTTGATAGTTGATAGTTGATGGTTGATACTTGCCTGCCAGCCGTAGCCTTGTGCGTAGGCTGGATGGTTGATGGTTGATAATATTTTGTCATT
>CAYTLV010000178.1:0-4093 GCA_964438445.1 uncultured bacterium
TTTACAGCCAAGTTGCATTGCCTGAACTAAAGTTTCTTCGGGTGCTGAATCCTGACCAATAATTCGATTCTCACGAACGGGCATCTGGGATATATCATAATTCTGACAATATTTACATTTAAAATTGCATCCTGCTGTTGCGATCGAATATGCGGTTGAGCCGGGATAAAAATGAAATAAGGGTTTTTTCTCAATCGGATCAACATGCTGAGCGATTAACTTACCGTAATTCAGCACGTATAGTTTCCCGCCAATATTTTCTCTTACCCTGCAAATTCCTTTCTTAGAATTCTGAATTACACATCGATGTGCACAAAGATTGCATTTTACTTTTTCATCAGGTAATTTTTTATATAACATTGCTTCCATCATAATTCACAAAATCTCCTTATAAAATTCGAATATTTTTTACCTTTTTACTATAAATTGATTTAAAAGCTGGATCTACAATAGTGTGGTTATAACCATTCCACATCTTTTCATGTTTTGCAAGAAGTCTTAGGTCAGCTTTTGTCTTTTCATAAATTTTAACGATAAGTTTTTCATCTTTAGTCATTTTATTCTCCTTTATTTCATAAAAACTATCTTCTTCGTATCGACAAAATCCTCGGCCTGTAGGCTGTAGATATAAACACCGGTCGAAACCGTATTACCATTCATATCAGTTCCATCCCAGATCACTTCGTGCCAGCCTGGTTATTGGTTCGAGATATTCCATTGTTTTATTTTACGACCTGTTGTGTCGAAAATATTTAGTTTGACGTCGGATTGTTCCGGAAGACCGTATTGGATGCGAGTATTACCGTTGAAAGGGTTGGGGTGGTTTTGTTTTAAATAATGTACGTCAGGTAAAATAGGTTTAACTTTTTTAATTTCCACATATCCCGAATAGAAATAGGCGCGCAGACCGTCATTATCACATGCCAAAAAGACCGTACCGTCTGCTCCTACCTTTACATCCTTGGCATAACCGCCATTGTTCATATGTGCAATCCTTACAAAGGACGAACCATCATAGTTGTAGGCCCGTAAACCAGCATCATGATTTGCTAAAAAGATCGTGCCGTCTGCTCCTACCGCAACATCCCGGGCAAGCCCCCCATCATTAATATGTGCGATATTGGTAAAAGTACAAGGAAATTGAGCATATATTATTGAAAATGATGTCACCATCAAAAAAAAAGACACATAAAACACAAAACGAACTTTATTCATAATAATTTCTCGGTAACTTAATGTTTTAATAAATGAAATAACATTTAAATTAAATCTAAATACTCCGTTCTCGATAGTTTTCTTATGTTTGCAAAAGAATAGGAATGTATTTTAGAAAAATCAACAAAAAATAAATTAATCCACAACTTTTTATATAAAACCACCATAAAAATGCACAAATCTTGTGTTTAGCACACCGATCTGCTCGGATATGTAGTGTTTAACTGACGAAATATTCTGTTAAGATTCAATCTAATAATAACTTCCTAAAATAAGCAAATATAGCCCCCGCCATCCCACCAGCCACATTTTGGTACATCCTACTCCCCACTCTTGGGGCGTTTTGTTTGTGAGTTAGGTTTTGGGGCATTTCATAATCAGTATGGGAGTTCGGAGTACTCTCCCTTAGAGCTTCTTGATTCCGGCTTCCAGCTTCTTGCTTCTGGACTTTATACTTTTGCCTTTTGCCTTTGCTTTTTTTTCACTACATTCAGAAGTAAATTTTGACAGTAATTATGAAACATCATTTTATCGGAATTGCCGGAAATATCGGCGTGGGAAAAACAACTTTCACAAACATGCTTTGTGAACGTTTTGGTTGGGATCCACATTATGAAGTTGTGGTCGATAATCCCTACCTGAAAGATTTCTACGGCAATATGCTTCGCTGGAGCTTTAATCTGCAGATTTATTTTCTTTCAAAACGATTTCAGGTGCAAAAACAGATCCAACAATTGAGCAATACCATTGTTCAGGATCGTACTATTTACGAGGATGCCAAGATTTTTGCGCGCAGTATTCATGATATGAAAAATATGGATGATCGTGACTGGGAGAACTATCAGGAATTGTTTGGTGAAATGACATCCTACCTTCGGCCACCCGATCTAATCGTCTATCTTCAGGCTTCAACTGATTCACTTATTTCCCGTATTAAAAAACGCGGACGCGATTATGAACAAAGTCTCGATCTTGAATATCTGCATCTTCTAAATATTTATTACGACCGATGGATCAATGAACTTCTTGTTAGTAAAGATATTCCTGTCTTGGTTATTAAAACGGATGGAAAAGATTTTCACACCGATCCGTGTTATTGTGAAAACATTTATCAGCGCATATATAAATTTCTTAATAAATGAGGTGAATCATGAAAGTGACCAAACGGCCTGTTAGCAAGCTATCACAAATTGATTTTAGCAACTTAACATTCGGCAAGTACTACTCCGACCATATGCTCGTTAAAACGTACGCGAACAAGGCCTGGAATGAATCTGAGATCGTCCCTTATGAAAATTTTCTAATCTCTCCCGCAAACATAACACTTCATTACGGGCAAAGTATCTTTGAAGGCATGAAAGCTTTTCGTGGTGACGACGGTATTGTACGCTTATTCCGTCCCGAAAAAAATATTGCACGCCTGAACCGATCAGCTGAACGTATGGCTATTCCTGAAATGCCGGATGAAAAGAAAACACTAAAAGAATTGATCGAATTAGTAACGATGGATCAAGAATTTACTCCCTCGCATTTGGGCTCATCTTTATATATCCGTCCCTTTATTTTTGCTATGGACCCGGCACTGGGTGTAAAGATCAGTGATACTTATAATTACATGGTCATCATGACCCCCGTAGATGCTTATTATGGAAAAAACCTACAAACCTTGAGCATTTATGCGACGAAAGAATTTACACGTGCAGCGATTGGCGGGACAGGTCATATAAAAGCTGCCGCTAACTATGCTCAGTCGCTTTATGCGGCTAAGAAAGCTCAGGAAAAGGGCTATAAGCAGATCCTGTGGCTGGATTATAAAGACCATAAGTATGTCGATGAAGTTGGCACCATGAATATGATGTTCGTAATCGACGATACACTTATTACTCCGACTTTGGATCAGGGCACAATTCTTGCAGGGATCACCCGTGAAAGTGTTCTAACCATTGCACGTGATCTAGGTTGGAAAGTTGAAGAACGTCGGATCTCGTTGGAAGAAATAATTGAAGCTTCCAATAATGGAAAACTCCAAGATTGCTTTGGGACGGGAACTGCTGCAACCATCGCGCCTGTTGGTCGTATTGGTTATGATGAAGGTAAAGATATTATCATTAATAACGACACTGTCGGTCCTTATGCGAAAAAGATATATGAACAATTATTGGGCATTCAATACGGTAAGATCGAAGATCGTTTCGGTTGGACCGTTGAAATAAAGAAATGAGAGTACGAGCGTAAGAGGGTACGAAGGTGCGAACACAAAATACCGCTTACATACTGACTCCTGTTTAGTGCTTACAGTTTACTAATTGTAACGCGTCACGCGTTACGAATCACGCCTGCACACCGAAGCCTTGGCGGAGGTGAGAGTTACTAGCATGATCGACCCCCACGTACATCTCCGGGATGGAGAACAACTGCATAAAGAAACGATCCGGCACGGATTGTCTGTTGCCGAACGTATTGGAATTGCAGGAGTTTTTGATATGCCGAATACCCAGCCTCCCATTTTACGCCGTGAACATATTTTACGGCGTTTGGATTGTGCCGACAAAGCAGAATCTCCTGTATTTTATGGTTTATATTGCGGAGTCACAACCGATCCGGAGCAGATCTGTGAAGCTGTGGCTTGTACAAGAGAATTTGACCAAGTAGTCGGATTAAAACTTTTTGCAGGGAAATCAACCGGCGATCTATCAATTCCCGATGTAGCCTCCCAATTGACCGTTTTTAAAACATTGTCCAAAGAAAAATATAGCGGTGTACTAGCTATCCATTGCGAAAATGAATCGGATTTCAAACCCCAGGTGTGGGATCCGGAAAAGCCGTTCACTCACACTCAAGCACGACCACCCATTGCAGAGATCAATTCCATAAAAAA
>CAYTLV010000179.1:0-4086 GCA_964438445.1 uncultured bacterium
AAATAATGTGGGGGGACACCATGAATTATTTAGGAAATAGGGCAATCCTTAATTTGCCCAAAACGGGTTTTTGTCATCACAGCGTTGCTTGTCTGCTTCGATATTAAAATGCTGTCCGAACTCATGCCCATTGTCATCAATATCATGAAAACCTCCGGAAAAGATCACAATTGAGATGACATATCTTATCCTGTAATACAAAGCTAGTGAGTAGATTAAATAATCATGCAAACCCCTTACCTCGACATCGATGGCGTCCTTTTGACTTCTTGGTACACTCAGCCTGCTCCTGGTGCAGTGGAATTGATCGATTATGTGACAAAACATTTTGATTGTTATTGGTTAACGAGCTACTGCAAGGGAGATAAGCGTCCCACTCTGGATATTCTTTCTGCATATTTTGATAAAGAAACAATGAATAAATTTGAGTCCGTAAAAGCAACGAATTGGAGAACTCTGAAAACCGATGCCATTGATCTTCATTCGGATTTTTATTGGCTGGACGATCATCCTATGAGTGCAGAAATTCAACTTCTTAAGGAACATCATTGTTTAGACAGGCTTATTCTTGTTGATCTGAACAATGAGAATGAATTGGAAAGAGTTAAAACCGTTTTAGAGAAAGATCTCTAAAATAAATTGATCTTTTTTAGTTTTTACCAATATTAAGAACACTTCATTCGAAAGATTGAGTTTTGTCTGAATAGTTAATTAAACTATTTCGCTATTTTATCTCTAAACTGAAAATATGATTCTTTCCCGAAACGAACGAGTCCATTGTTTTCTGCTATTGGCCAATAACCAATTTTTGGTGTACCGGGTATGGAATATCTATACGCATCGGCAATGAATGATTCTTCTACTATTACAATTTGATAATTTTTATTTGGATCAAAATTGATTACCCATGAAACTGGAGTTTTCAATACTCTTTCACCTCTTGTTCCGCTTAGTAATTTTGATGCAATAGTTGCCCCATTTTCCTTAAGTGATACTGTAATATTCAAAGGGTTTCCAAAAGTTGATAAGTTAAAATCTTTGGCACCTATTTGAACTTTGTATAATTCAACGACATGAGTTGCGGCTTTATTAGGATACATAGGATTAATTAGATGCTCTAACTTAGCATCTTTACATCCGAACAAAAATAATACGATTAAAAATAGACTTGCTTTTTTCATTGCCTTTTCCTCCATGCAAATAAACTAAATAGTAGTTATAATTTAATATGGGTAATATAAGGAGAAAATTTATAAGAAAGTGTATAAATATTATTCTTTAATGTCCCGATCGGGAAATGCAGGAAGAAAGATTTGTGGTTTTTAGTTCAGTCTAATATGTGACATCAATCACTAAATGTAAACAATCCCAACATAGTACTTGTAAAATAATACGACATGTATTAAGTTTGGATGTTTATTAAAAGAAAAAGGAGAAAAAATGAGTTCGTTCATGAAGATGCTTCGTGAAGAAGAGGGCGCAACTCAAGCACATATAGCAAAAGTCATTGGAGTTTCGAGACCAACATATGTCGCAATTGAAAACGGGACACAGCTTTTAAATGTATCCCAGGCACAAAAATTGGCAAAATTCTACGGAATGAATGTCGAAGATGTTATTGAAGAAAGACTTAATCCTAAACCAAGCGTGGTATTGGAAAAAGATGGAAGCAGTAAACAAAAGAGTGAGCACCCTGAAATTCGAATTTCTGTTCCTCAGGAAAATGTGGAAAGGTTCAAAGAGGTCTTGCTGTATATCCTTGAGGAGATCGGCGCCCGTCCTAATGTGGGCAAGGCGGTGCTGTGCAAGCTGCTTTACTTCATCGATTTTGATTACTACGAGAAATATGAGGAGCAGTTAATGGGAGCCACCTATATTAAAAATCATTTTGGTCCCACACTTCCGGCATTTCCCGATATTGTTAAGGAAATGGAAGAGCAGGGTGATTTGATGTCCGTAAAGGCAAAACGCTATCAATATGAACAGCAGAAATTCCTGCCCTTAAGAAAAGCAGAATTAAAAAACCTTTCGGCACGTGAAAAAGAGCTCATAGATAATAATATTCAACGTTTTAAAGATTTTAACGCAAAACAAATGGAAGAATACTCACACAAAGATGTCCCTTGGATCACGGCCGAAGATGGACATGTCATTGATTATGAATCCGTATTCTACCGCACACCTGAATTTTCCCAGCGACATTATGAAGATGAAGGGGTTCCCAAGGCAAAAGGCAAAAAGCAAAAAACAACAAAGTCTGTCATCTTGAGCGAAGTTTATCCGCCACTTGGTGGATGAACGCAGTCGAAAGATCTCAAATTACACAGATATATAAAATGCCTGTTATCCTACTTTGCTAAACCCCACTATTAGAAATACTTTTACCAAAATATTTTTATTATTAGATTTTCGTGAGAAGATTATGAATTATTTCATAATCTTCAGTAATTTGAGATCTCTCCGCTTCGCCACCAGTAGGTGCCTCCGGTCGAGATGACAAGCTTGCTTTACATTCATCGTTCATCGTTCATCGTTTATCGTTTATCTTGCCCAGCGCCCAGTGCACAAGAACTGCTCTCGGGTCATTTTTTTATTATGACAGAAAAAATAGGTAAATCTTTAATAACCACGGCAATGATACAAGAATACCCAATAATAACCTAGGCAATGATACAATATAATGCTATAATAACCTAGGCAATGATACAGATAGGTGAAAAATGAATGTATTTAGAAGACATATTGGTTCCAATTTAGAAAACTGGAAAAATCGGGAAAATCGTAAACCATTGATATTGCGTGGTGCACGTCAGGTTGGGAAAACCACTTTGGTTGAACAATTTGCCCAAACGTTTACATTTAAGATCTTATTGAATCTGGAGCTTGAAGATGATCGTCATATTTTTGAAGATTATAAAGATGTTCATACTCTGACAGAGTCCTTATGTCTTAGAAATAATCTATCAATGGATAATCTTGATAAAACCTTGTTATTCATTGATGAGATTCAGGAATCTCCGAATGCAATAAATATGTTAAGATATTTTTACGAGGAGTTACCGAATCTATATGTCATTGCTGCCGGTTCATTATTAGAATTTGCCTTAAAAGATATTAAACAATTCCCGGTTGGAAGAGTCGAGTTCCTTTATCTTCATCCATTAAACTTTACGGAATATCTCGAAGCGAAAGGGATAAGCGAACTGCTCAAAAAGTTTTCAGAGATACCGATTTCCGAATCAGCTCACAAACTATTGCTTGATGAATTCAACCGTTATGTGATCATTGGCGGTATGCCTGAAGTGGTCGGTCAATATCTTCATGACGGAAATTTAACAAATCTACCGGGTGTTTATGAAAGTATTTGGTCAACATACAAGTATGATGTTGAAAAATACGCATCTGGTACAGTTCAGAAAAACGTAATAAAGCATATCATGGACACTAGTCCTCTGTCACTTGATCAAAGAATTAAATTTAATAACTTTGGCAAGTCAAATTATAAGTCTCGCGAAGTAGGGGAAGCAATGCGTGTTCTGGATACGGCCAGAGTTATTCGATTAATATATCCAACTACGTCTATTAAGCTACCAATTATACCAGATATTCGCAAATCACCTAGATTGCAATTTCTTGATACGGGTATAGTAAACTATACACTTGGAATTCAAGCCGATATGCTAAAACTTTCTGATCTTTCCAATCAATATCGGGGCTCAATTATTCCACATATGATTGCACAAGAATTGATATCACTGAATTCGATAAAAGACGAAAAACCACATTTCTGGGTAAGAGAAAGTCATAAAACAAGTTCTGAGGTTGACCTCTTGATAAAACACGGGAAATACCTTATCCCCTTAGAAATTAAATCAGGAAAAGCAGGTAGACTGAGATCCCTTCACCAATTTATCGATGCTTGCGATCATCCCTATGCCATTAGGTTGTATGCAGGTAAATTTTCTATAGATGAACATCAAACACCTGCCGGTACACCCTATTACTTAATGAATTTGCCTTATTATTGTACTACACAACTGTTTGATTACATAAAATATTTTATTGAAACAACATCATGAAAAAGAT
>CAYTLV010000180.1:0-1856 GCA_964438445.1 uncultured bacterium
AGCTCCTTCGGGACAGCGGCTATCTTCTATAATGCTATCCAAACGTACCCAGAGATTTTTATTTTCATATAATTTTTCGTCCACTTGGATCGTAACAGTGTCCCTGAGATCAAATTGATCTGTGATCAAAGGTTTTAAATTACATCCCGTGAATATAATCGTTACCATGATAACGTATAAAATGAAAATAACGACCTTCTTCATGATCTACCCCGTAATTTATTTATTGAAACGGTACTTAAAGTGACTGCAATTTAGAATAGTTCCAAACTAATGTAAAGTAAAAAATATGAACACGTGAGATGTGAAATGAAAAACAAATGTCATCCCGGATTTAATCCGGGATCTGAATAATTGGGGTTCTATAAATTATACTGAGTGATCAATAGATGAGATCCCGGATAAGTTTGCCTCTGGCAAACTTTCCGGGATGACAGGTTTCTGGATATTTGGGATGACAGGTTTCTGGATATTTGGGATGACAGGTTTCTGGATGTCCTGGATGACGTCCTTGAATGTAAGGGATAACTTTATAAATGATTAAATAAAAAAGAGACGCAAGATCTTGCGTCTCTACAATAACATCAATATTGGATTGTGCAAAATATTATCCCTGAATACTCCACTTCAAAAACGCCTGGATAAATCCATCGATATCGCCATCCATAACATGTTGAAGATTGCCGGTTTCATGGGCGGTACGAGTATCTTTAACGAGAGTATACGGTTGAAAAACATAGGAACGGATCTGTGAGCCCCAAGCGATATCGGTTTTGGTTTTGTCCAATTCAGCTTTTTCTGCTTTTTGTTTCTTTAACTCTTCTTCATAGAGCCGTGATTTCAGGACCTTCAATGCGGTTTCTTTATTCTTGTGCTGTGAACGTTCATTTTGGCAGGATACGACAATATTTGAAGGAATATGAGTGATCCTGATGGCTGAATCGGTCTTATTGACATGTTGTCCACCCGCGCCGCTGGCACGGAAAGTATCTATACGAAGATCAGCGGGATTTATTTCAATTTCAATATCATCATCAACTTCGGGATAGACAAAGACAGAGGCAAAACTTGTCTGCCGTTTACCCTGAGCATTAAATGGCGATATACGAACCAGACGATGCACACCGATCTCGGATTTTAGATAACCGTAAGCATAAGCACCGGTCACTTCAATAACAGCTTCTTTGATGCCGGCCTCATCACCGGGTTGATAATTTAAAACCTGATAATCGAACCCGCGGCGTTCCATCCAGCGTGTATACATACGGTAGAGCATCGAGGCCCAATCGTGGGACTCTGTCCCTCCCGCCCCTGGATGTATGACCAAAATAGCATTACTTTTATCTTGTTCACCTGAAAGCAGTTTTTCGATCTCGAGATCATGAATACTTTTCGAAAATTCATTCACCAGCCTATCCAATTCTTCAAGATCACTGCTTTCTTCTTCAAGCAACATCCATTGAAGATCAATATCATCTTGCAAAACACTCATGTTTTTCCAACGTTTGATCTCAGATTCTAGATCAGAGATCTCTTTGGTTACTTTTTGTGCAGCACGATTATCGTTCCAGAAATTTGGTTCAAGGGTTTGTGTTCTCAACTCTTTTATCAGAGCATCTTTTTCATCAAGGTCAATATAAGCTGAGACTTCCTCATATTTCTTAAGAACGCCATCATACTGTTCTTTAATTTGTTCTTGCGTCAACATAAAAAGCTCCTAATACAACAAGATACACCCAATAAGTGTATCCTGCAAAAATTTATTTTGACCTTCAGAGGTCGTTGATAATAGCTTCGGTCTCTAAAGCAATGACCAATTCTTCATTGGTCGGAATGACTGCTACTTTTACTTTAGA
>CAYTLV010000180.1:1956-4080 GCA_964438445.1 uncultured bacterium
AATGCAGTCATCCATAACTTCCATCACATCATCAGTGATCAGTACAGATGAGTTGAAATGTTCACCACCGTGTACAAGACGATGTCCCACGGCATCTAAATCATCAAAACTTGCCAAAACACCATTTTTTTTGTCAATTAAGAGAGAAAGCACAAGTTCAATGGCCGTGTTATGATCTGGGATACTTTGTTCCATTGTAACTTTATTTACACCTTTTTTTTCATGCTTGATTTTAGAGCGATCCAAGCCAATACTTTCAACTAAACCCTTTGCAAGATAGTCTTTCGTGACTGTGTCGATGACCTGATACTTAACCGATGAACTTCCCGAATTGATGATCAAAACCTTCATGTACTACCTCCGTTAAAATTAACGACGAAATATACTATTTAATCAATAGTTTAAAAATGTTTTTTTGACAAGATTCTTTTTTGACGGAATTACAGGATGAATAGGATGATAGTTTATAGATGATGGATGATGGATAACCCCGACATGCGGAGGGGTTGAACCCATAATAACCCGGCATGAAATGCCGGGATTTTGGCAACAATACAAAACAACCCCGAGCTTGTCGAGGGGTTGAACTTTAGGACAGACGCAGCAATGCTGCGTCTCTACAATATCATCACCAGTTGATATATGGATTCTCTGCCAAATACACATTCAAATATCTGAGATCGTGCGTGACCTCTTCGCCCACCCAAGTTGGTTTATCAAAATATTGATCTTCAGAATCTAATTCGATCTCCGCAACGATCAGTCCGGCATTAGCACCCAGAAATTCATCCACATCCCATTTTTTACCTTCAAATTCAGGGAAATAGCGATTTTTTTCTACGATCCGTCCATTGCAAAGTTTTTCGAGCATGATCTGAGCATCGGCAACCGGAATATCATATTCGAATTCCCAGCGACTGACTGTTGAAATATGTTTTTTTATCGATATAACAGCCGATATTCCATCCACAATTCTTACACGTGCATGGCCATCATCGGCATAAAGCATATAGCCCTGAAGCACGTGGATAGGTTTGGAACCAATCTTGAAATCCTCATTGAGGACAAGGAATTTTCTTTCAATTTCTTTCATATTAAAAAACAAACTCTGTAGAGACGCGATGCATCGCGTCTGTACTATCATTCATTCACTTTCTTATAATCTTATAAATTTATCGAGTTCCAATGCGACTTCTTTGACCATTCTTGTGCGTTCGCGATGATGAATAAAAGCACTTTTAAATCCGTCGATGATGATACTTTTTATATCCTCAAGATCAAGATTAAAAGCTTCATAGGCTAAGTATAATTCATCTGTTACGGTTGTATTTGACATCAGACGATTATCTGTATTCAAACTGAGCCTTAATCCATAATCACGGAAAAATTTGAAAGGATGTTTCTCAATCGACGGGACCGAGCGTGTCTGCAAATTACTGGTTAAGCAGATTTCCAAACAGATACGGTGATCATTGATGTAATTCATCAATCCACCGTCCTCAGGTAAATGTGTTCCGTGTCCGATTCGGTGTGCGCCGCAATAATGGACTGCCTGATGAATACTTTCCGGTCCGTAAGCTTCACCGGCATGGATAGTAATATTGACATTGTTTTTCAGCACCAAGCGGAAAGCCTCTTCATGGTCCTTGGCAGGATAATTTTCTTCGGGACCTGCAAGATCAAAGCCGATCACTCCCCTATTTTTGTATGCCACAGCTAACTCGGCAAGTTCCATAGAATACATGGGGTCAAATGAGCGCATACCTGAAACGATCACACCTCCGCGTATTCCAAACTCTATTTCAGCACGACGCATACCGTGAACCACGGCTTCAAGGTTATCCATGGTTTTCATACCCCCTTGGGTATGTAAAATGGGAGAATAACGGATCTCAAGCCACTTAATATTTTCTTTCGCAGCGTCTTCACATAATTCATAAGCAATACGTTCAATGGAATTGGGCTCTTGCATAACTGCAAGGGTAATATCGAAACGTTTGAGATAATCAACAAGCGATACAACATTTTCGCAATGCATGTAGGCCTTCAATTCCTCAATATTTGAATAAGGAAGTGCTATATCATGTTCTTTTGCCAGATCCATGATGGTTTCAGGACGAACGG
>CAYTLV010000181.1:0-4063 GCA_964438445.1 uncultured bacterium
ACTGTTAAGATAATTCAAGACTTACTTGGTAATATTGATTTCAATTTGTTTAGTACACCAAGTGCTACTGAGGTTCCGCCAATATTAGAGGCAATTCTAGTTGATATAGATGAAGGGTTATCTGAAAGTTTAGATGACTGGTCTGAATATTGGGATGAACTGAATAAAGGAAGCGAGAAAGCTGAAAGAAAATCAATGCTTACCTGGATTAAAGGAATAAGAGCAAAGTTTAAAGCTGAAGATGACGAACAAGACAAACAAAATGCTAAAAAATTACAAGCAGAAGAGCAGTTCACTCAGGAAAAAATAGCCATTATAAACAACGCGGCAAATATATTTTCCGCTTTCAATGACAGGGCGATTGAAGAAAATGAAGAGAGATTGAACCGGGGATTAATAAGTGAGGAAGAATATGAAGCAGAATCCTTAAAACTAAGACAGCGACAAGCGATATTTGATAAAGCACAGGCACTATTTAATATTGGAGTAAACACGGCCGTTGCGGTTACAAAGATTACAGCAGAGGCGGCTTTATTATCACCATTTTTAATCCCCGCCATTATTGCTAGTGGAGTGTTACAGGCCGCCGCGGTCGCCGCTTCACCAATTCCACAATTCAATACTGGGGGCGTGGTACAAACAGGGGGTGAATTACCTGGTTCAGCGCCGAACACAGACAATACCCTTGCGTTGGTAGAGCCTGGTGAGGTTGTATTAACCAAGTCGCAACAATCATTTATGGGTGGCCCCGAAATGTTCCGTATGGCTGGTGTACCTGGATTTGCAACGGGTGGACTTATTGGAAGCTCACAGCAACCCGTTCAAAGCATGGGTAATGATTTTGGGATATTTGCCGAAAGGATAATACGCGGGATAAACAACAAACCCGTCACTCTAAATATTAATGAACTGCATAACGCAGAAGATGATCTATCAATTATTACAGATAACAGTGAATTGTGATAAACATTCGGTGTAAGACAGTTGAGATTGTTTCCGAGTTCGGGCCTTCAAAAGAAGCCATTGAGCTTTTATTTGATATGGGATTGATAAGCGATAAGTCAGCTATCAAGTGGCTCATTCGTCATGAGTATGAAACGAGGTTAAAGCGAATGATGAAAACTGATTTAAAGATATTGTTATCTGAAAAGTATTGTGTTTCCTACTCCACGATTGAGAAATATGTGTTGGAAGAACCTGCTATAATGTAGGTAATTTGTGATTCGCGAATTGATTATTTCTTATTATACACTGTAATCCCCCTTTTTCCTCAAAAAGTTTGCGCTTTTCGTATTAAAACTATACTTAATTTTACTGCATAACTATAAAGTAAAGTATAGCACTATGCCAAAAGATGCAGTTTTAATGAGCGAAACCCCCTGGTGTTCTATCAGGGCCACTAGCGATGTTGCCGAAATTGATATAACAGGAGTGATTGGTTTTGACTATTGGGAAGATGAAGAGGACAAAAACAATACCGTCAACCGTCTGCAAAAGGAGTTGAAAAACATTGCTAATCTAAAGGTTAACAAAATCATTGTAAACATCGATAGTATGGGTGGATCTGTTTCACACGGCCTGCACATGCACGATATATTGGCATCACACAAAGCAAATGTTATTACCCGGTCAATGGGTATGACAGCCAGTGCCGCAACAATCATTCATCAGGCAGGAGATACCCGTGAGATTTCAGATAATTCACTTTACCTGATTCATCAGGCATGGGATACTGTTTCCGCAAATGTCAACGAGTTGGAAACACACCTCGAAGAGATGAAAAACGTGAATACCACTATCAAAAATATATACATCAAAGCTGGTGCCAATACCGAGAGAGTGGAGGAGCTTTTCAATACCGATAATGGCAATGGCCTTTGGATTACAGCACAGGAAGCACTTGATGCCGGATTAGCAGATAGCATTTATGAGGCCAAGGAATTAAGTATTGCCGCAATGCCCAAAGCTGATGTATTAAAGAAACTGAATTTACCTGAAGTACCATTAAATAAAATAGAGATGCCAAAAGACAAAGCAGAAAAAACGTTTTTGGAATTACTTGATGAATTAAAAGCCTTTGCGGGTTCCATTTTCACCAAAAAAGAAGACGGTGGCGATGAGCCTACCGTTGAGATTCCACAAGATGTTCAGGATAAGTTGACCGCCTTTGAACAGGTAGTTGCTGATCATGAGCAAGAAAACAAAGATTTGAAAGCTACCAACGAAGCGCTGGAAAGTGACAAGGTGGAGCTGGAAAAGAACCTCAATGAGAAATCCGCAGAATTACAAGATCGGATTAAAGCACTGGAAACTGAAGTTGCCAAAGCAAATGCCGCAAGCACCACAGTTGACGGGCCGGAAGGAAAAGAAAACGCCGATAAAATCATCGTTGACAAAGAGCTGGAAGGATTGAATAAAGATGCTCAGAAGATCAAGGATTACTACGGTGAGCCACACGGCGAGGTGGACGAAGACCCCGAAAAGTAAACACAATTATTTATACAAAAAACAGAAAACATGAAACGCATTTTTCAATTAGCAAGTTTTATTATCGTCTTACTGGCGATATTTTCCCCCGATATAATCGGTATGGGTGAGGCGTCCGGGTTAATCTTCGGTAGCACACTTATTACTACTTCAGTATCATGGGGCGGAAAAGAGAATCTAAAGTACTTTTTAAAGCCAATGTTCATCGGTAAAACACCATGGGAAACGCAAGGCGTAAGGGTATTGGATAACATCCAAAGCGGACAGAATTTAAATTATTTTAGTTCCGTATCCAAGATTTTAAAGGCATACACAGCAGGATTTAACACAGCCGGAGCATCAACATACACACAACGTGCAATGAATGTTTACAGGTTAAAAGCTGAATCAGCAGATGATGCCAACGATTTCTACCAAACAGTATTTGAGCAGGCATTGCGCAAGGATGATTGGAACGCACTTGATGGTACCATGATGAAAGGCATACTTTCTGAGTTGTATCAAAACGCTATCAAAAGTGATGTATTCCGCATCTTTTGGTTGGCAGAGCCTTACAAAGAAACCGTATCCAGTGGAGTGATTACCGGAACAGCGGATGCCGATTACAGGCAATTAACCGATGGCGGTATGTGGTATAAGCTGATGGCAAATGCCAGCACCACACCAAGTGCAACACAGATTTACCGTGAGGAGATAAGTAACACAGCGGTAGCACAGGTTGACACTGTAACCTTAACAGGAACAGCAGGAACAGCTAACGTTACAGTTGGTGGAGTAGCTTATCTGGCAACATTTAACACTAACTTGAATACCACTCACGCCGATTTTGTAGCATTACACGCCGCAGCATTATTGCTGAGAGGTATTACACTGACAGGAACCACAACAGCAATATTTACCAGTACAGTGCCAGGAATGGAACAACCTGCACCAACAGTTGCTAATGTCGTGGCCAACTTAGCAGGGGGAAACGTTGCCACCACACCAAATACAGCACCTATTGATTTAGCAGCTGGCGAGGCAGAGGATACTTTCCTTGACCTTATCACAAATTGTAATATTGCATTAAAGCAAATCCCAAAAAATAACAAGGTATTGCTTGTAGATCGTGCAACATTTGAAAACTATCAATTGTACCTGGAAGTCCAAAGCACCGAAAGAGGACAATTGTTACTTGAAAATGGAATTGAATTTTTGACCTATCGTGGTATCAAAGTGATTTGCATGGATTGGGACCAACATTTAGATGCTGACTTCCCTCACGTAAGCACAGAGAACCCGGCATATAATAACAGGGTAATTTATACCGCAATTGACAACCTGGTAATGGGAATGGACTCAATGAATCAGTACAACCAAACTAAATTTTGGTACAACGCTGATGAGGAGCAAAACAGATTCCGTACTAAGCTGATCATGGGGGCGAATTATATTCATAATAAACTTGTTGCCGTAGCATATTAAAAAAAATGGTGGTGGTGGTGTAAAAAACCGCCGCCTCCCTTTTTTATTCACATTAAAATAAAGAAAGGAAAATATTATGGCACTAGCAGTTTATAACAGTTCAACAAGTAAA
>CAYTLV010000182.1:0-1888 GCA_964438445.1 uncultured bacterium
GTCATCCTGAACTTGCTCGCCATGGCGAAGCCAAAGGCGTAGCATGGTTTCAGGACCTCTCTGTAAATGCGATTCATTAAATTTTATTTATGGTCTCTATAAAGATTTTGAACTATTTTTCACGCCTCACGTCTTACGCTTTACGCCTTACGTCTTACGTCTCACGTCTTCATATTTCCGGCAGATTGATCGGTTCTTTCATTTTCTTCTGTGCTATCCACAATGCAATAATGATCAAAGCAGTTCCGGCAATTACATTCCATTGGAAAATCTCATATCCAAAGAGAATGGAAATAATGATCGTTGCCGGGGGATGAGTGGAGATGATCAGACCTGTTTGGGTGGGTTCGATCCGTTTGAGTATTGCAAAATAATTGAGATACACCATTCCGCTGCTAAAAACACCCAAATAAGCAATACTTAGCCATCCTTTCCATGTCACAGTTTGAAGATCAGCTTGAATAAAACGATATACCCCCCAAGGTGCATATAGAAGTGCCGCTCCGATGATTAGCATGAATGATAATTGCAGTGCGCCATACTTATGAACGAAAGGTTTAGAAAAGGCGGTGTAGACGGCCCAGCATATCATAGCAAGAAAGATCAGACCGTCGCCAAGCAATACTTCTGAATTTAATATCAGGATATTTTTACCCAACACAATGCCGACTCCAATAAAACTCAATATGGAAGCAATGACGATTTGCTTGGAAGCGATTTTGGCCTTACGGATAATGTCGATTAAAATGATGACAATAGGTGTTAAAGCGTAGATCATCGGGGGGTGACTGGGGACAGTAAATTTCAGTGCCTGGGCAAAAAGGATCTGGTTACAGAACATTCCCATGAACATAAGAAAAAAGAGGATTTTAAAATCTGCCCATTCAAAACGTAACTTTGTTTTTTTTACTAAGATTATAGAGCCCAAAGCCAATATTCCGATCATATAGCGTAAAAATGAAATGACAAAAGGATCGATCTCCATCGCGGCTTGTCTTGCCGCAATATTTGTAAATGCGATAAGGACAGCTTGAAAAAATATCAGGAGAAGTGTAAATCCCTTATGATCTTTCATTGTTTATTTCCACCATAGCCATTGAATATTTAATCCGGCATAAAAGGTATTGCCGACTTTTAAATCTGATGAACCGTAAATTCCTTCGTATAAATGCCAATCCATGTTTTTACTTGCTTTGATCGGTGTTGATAAATTCAGAGAAATACTGAAAGTACTTATATGCGCAATTAACTTTAAATTTATTTTCCAGTCGCCGACCCTATCTACTTCGGATGGGGCATAATATCTCATGGTAATGGGGTCAAAATTTACACTATCCGGGTCATCATGAATTATATATTTAGCATTTATATCACCATCTAATAATAATTTTCCTTCTGCTAAGCCTGCATGAAAAATAAAACCGCTAGAAAAGGCTGCTACCTCCGGATGATAGAAATAGTGGACAGAATTAAAATTATCATGATAGTTCCCACTAAGATATAATTCAACTTTTTGTAAATATAAATGATATTCAGCATGAGTATTTAACATATAAAAATTTTCCGGAATATAGATGGGACCTTGATTATTGCTTGCTTGAATACCGGTATTGTCATATGTAAATTCTACTTCAACTTTTAGTTTATGACGTTCTCCCTGATAATCGACACCTGATTTTATTCCATAATAGGGGTATCCGGGTTGACGAAGAATAAAAATGGGATTTCGTACTTTAGCATAGGTTTCCAAGAAAAACGGACCGGGATGTAATTTAAGCTGTGCAATGGGGAAGAATTTATTTGGTGAAATTCTCATTGCAAGATGCATCATGAAAATCCCTTTAGTATATTTTAAGCCGGGTCTAAATACGATCATTGTATTTTGTAT
>CAYTLV010000182.1:1988-4039 GCA_964438445.1 uncultured bacterium
CGTTTGGTTGGATTGGGACCATTGTACATAACAAAATTCATGCCCACGCTCCAACGTTGCGGAAATGAATACGGGATATATTGTGCGACGATGAGGCTTGAGAGATCTGTCCCACCAAAGTCAATAATTTGATCCCAGCTTCCAAAAGTCTTTGAAGAATCTTCGTAGATAGGATGCAAAATCAATGGATCCGGTGTTATCCATGACAGTGGATATGTCATGCCTAAAACCCGTTCGGCAGGATTGAATACAGTATATTTGTTCCAGCTATCCGTTCCCAGTTCGTATGCACCAAGAAAACTTAAAGCCAACAAAGTTATGGTCATTATGCGTTTCATGCATTTTTCTCCAGATAATGTGGGTAATTTTTACTTACGTAGCGCAGAATAATTGTGATCAGGACTGAAAAACTGATGGTATTAGCTATCATATTAATCAGATAAAAAGGTATTCCGCTGACAATTGAGGCAATGGTTTGTTCAAAAGTAAAACCGGAAGGAATTGTAAAGAAGATCGTTGTGATCACATTATAACTTATTGTCAGAAAAAGACCTGCGAGTCCGAACAAGAAAGCTGCAAGGCCGGGTTTAGCCTCTATAATTCGGGGAATAAAGCTTCTATATGAAGCACCTGTCAAGGCAATGATGGCAAAGGATATCAGTTGAGCTATCAAAAGCATAGGGAAAGCCAAACTAGAGCCAAAAGGGTTGGCGATACTGAAAACCGTTTCACCGATCAGCGCTACGAACAGGCCTCGTTTCCATCCGAGAAGTAAGCCGGATAGAAATGCAATAGCAGTTATGTACTCTAAGTTAGGTATATAAGCAAAGGCATAGGCAAGTCCAAGAAAGAGAGCAAGAAATATGCCCGTTTCCGCGATCTTACGATTTTTTTTCAGCGTTTGCTTTGTCTTGTTTTGCGGAGAGTTCATTAATATCCTTCTGTGATTTATAAAGAGGTACGCGGAAATAGTTTTTAACAGAGGTCCATTCGCCGTCATCCAGTTCTTGGTTGATGGCAGTCTTCATCATATCCATACGTGCATCCAATTCGTCAAGGTAGTGAATCAGTAATGCTTCCGGGAAAACCGGTTTCTTGGGAGATTGATTTTCATACTCTCCTTGATGTGACAGTAGGATATGTTTAAGCTTTAATGCGAGATCCGCAGGAAATTCAGGAATAGTTGCGATAACCTTATCTACCATATTATATCCCATCACAACATGACCCAGAAAATTACCTTCATCGGTATATAGATTATTGGGGTATCCGCTGAGTTCATCCAATTTGCCAATATCGTGCAGTAATATTCCCGCGATTACAAGTTCCTGATCCAATTTATATTGCTTGGCAGCATGAATACCAAGGTTCAGCATATAGACCGTGTGCTCCAGGAACCCCCCCATTGTGGCATGATGCAGGCGCAAAGAGGCAGGATGTTTTAGTATTTTGGCCCGATTATCAACGATTAGCAACTGTAAAAGGGCTAATATGTGAGGATTATTCATTTTATCAATTGTTTTTTCGATAAATCGCCATAATTTCTCTGAATTTTTCTCTGATTTTGGTAAAATCAGCTCCCATGAGAAGCCTTTTGAGGAAAAATCTTCTTCATTAACGGGTACGATGCGCTTAATGTTGAGTTGACGGTTTCCCCGATACTCTTCAACAATAGCACGGACACCTACGGGTGCGCCGGTTTCGATCATTGGCTCGATTTCACCCGCATGTTCCCAAATCTTACCGATTATAGTCCCTGAACGGTCAGATAGAATTACATCCAAATAAGGTTTTCCATCCCGTGTTAATCTCAGGTGTTTTTCCTTTAAAAGCAGATAAGCACGGACTTCTTGGTTCGCTTTGAAGCTCCGTACAGTAGATAATGGTATGTTCTTTTTCATATTTGTCCCCCGTTATTAATGAAAATGTATAAAAAAAACTTTGCATTTAGAAGAAAGTATTTTAATTTCGCTCAAACTAAGCAAGAAAAGAGAAAATATCATAGGGAATAGTATGAATAAAACTACTATTGGGCGGCTGGTTTTAATTAC
>CAYTLV010000183.1:0-4028 GCA_964438445.1 uncultured bacterium
GATTCAGCAACACTGACTCCCAAGGCAGCTGATATTGATGTAGATGCATGTCCAACACCGACCACATCATATTTACTTTCACTTCTTTTTGGAAAACCACTTATCCCGCCGTATTTACGGATAGTTTTGAGTTCTTCTCTTCGACCTGTCAGAACTTTGAACGGGTAGGCCTGATGACCCACATCCCAAATGATCTTGTCTGCGGGAAGATCGTAAACATAGAGAAGTGCAATTGTAAGTTCAACTGTTCCCAAAGAAGGAGCAAGATGTCCCCCAGTTTCGGAAACCACCTCAATAATATATTGACGCAGTTCATCAGCCAAAAGCAGTAGTTCTTGCATGCTTAATTGCTTTATATCCGAGGGGGCATTGATTTTTTGTAAAAGGCTATTTTTTATAGTATTCTGCATAAGTCAATATAATAATAAACTTCCGATAAAAAACAAAATTTAATCACACAAATAAAAGGGGAAAACCCCAAAAAATATTAAAAATATTGTTTGAAAATAAGCACTTAGGCATTAATTTATTTCTTGTAAAAATTAATTAGAATTTAGCTGTAACAAGTTAATGTCAAAACGAAGTGAGGCGCATATGCGAAAACGAGAAAGTGCTATCCGAACCGCTGTTGAGAAGCACGGTAAAGAGCGCAAAAATTTGCTTCCCGTATTGCAAGATGTGAAGCAAGTAAAGAACTATTTATCACGAAGCGATATCTCAGAGATCGCTGCAGAAATGAATTTGTCCTCCGCCCATGTCTATGGAGTAGCATCTTTCTATCATTTCCTTGATCTGAAAGTACGCGGACAGAACATTATTTGGGTTTGTAAAACCATCTCCTGCTATATGAAAGGGTCAAACGATATTATGTTGGCCTTGGAAGAAGTATTAAAGATTAAAGTAGGTGAAACTACCTCAGATGGTAAATTCACTCTGCTTCAAACCAACTGCATCGGTTGGTGTCATAAGGGTCCGGCTATGCTTATAAACGATACGCCATATACCGATCTGACACCGGAAAAAGTCAGCAATATTATTGATGACTATTACAAAAAATAATAAAAAGAAGGTTAAATAGAATGGCTAAACAAAAATTAAAAAGAGTTGACCTTATTTTTAGTCAGGAATACAGTTGTAAAGATATTATTGCTGCAGCACTGCAAAAGCCTAAAGAAGAGATCGTTAAGGAACTTATTGATTCCGGTTTAAAGGGTCGAGGCGGAGCAGGATTTCCCACAGGCTTGAAGTGGAAAATGGCGATGCAAGAAAAGGGCAACAAAAAATATGTTATTTGTAATGCTGATGAAGGTGAACCCGGTACATTTAAAGACCGTGAGATCCTTGATCGTGTTGCTACAAAAGTTTTGGGTGGTATGGCATTAGCCGGTTATGTGACCGGTGCACGCGAAGGTTTTATTTATCTTCGCCATGAATACAAATTCCTTATCCCCAAACTTGAAAAAGTATTAGAGAAATTTCATATCTGGATGGATGATTTTGATCTGGATTTTAAAGTCAAATTATTTATCGGTGGTGGTGCTTACGTTTGCGGTGAGGAAACTGCATTGATCGAATCAATGGAAGGAAAACGTGGTGAACCTCGTAATAAGCCTCCGTATCCTTCGAGTGATGGCTACCTTGGAAAACCAACCGTTATAAACAATGTCGAAACTCTTGTTTATGCATTGATGATTATACGTATCGGCGCAGATAAATTCAAATCTATGGGATTTGAAGGTTCAACAGGTTCAAAATTGTTCTCAGTTTCTGGCGATACACCAAAAGCAGGGATATACGAATTGGAATTGGGTATGACCTTGGATGAATTTGTAAAAGAATTCGGAGATGGTGACGCTAAGGCAGTTCAAGTAGGTGGTGCTTCCGGTTTTTGTGTACCTCGTAAACGCTTTGCCGAAACTCATATTGGATATCAAGGCGGTTTGAAAGGATTCTCTCTACCGACAGGTGGATCAATGATGATCTTCAACAGCTCGCGTTCCATGTACAATGTACTTCATAATTATCTTGAATTCTTTGAAGAAGAATCTTGTGGACAGTGCACACCTTGTCGTGTCGGTTGTCAACAACTTCTCAAAGGTGTAGAAGCTGTAAAACGCGGAGAAAAAAGTCAGAAATATCTGAATGACTTGCTACGTCTTGCAGAGACAATGCAATTAACGGCAAAATGTGGTCTTGGCCAATCAGTCGGTAACTCATTTTCTTCCATCGTTGAGAACTTCAGAGAAGAAATGATCTATTAATACGAGGTATAAAATGTCAAAAAAAATGATTAATTTAACTATAGACGGAAAAGCGGTTAGCGTACCGGAGGGTGCTACACTTCTGGATGCGGCAAAACAGGAGAAAGTAAAAATTCCAACACTTTGTTACCATGAAGATCTTTGTATTGCCGGTAATTGCCGTGTTTGTGTTGTCGAGGTAGAAGGCTGGCGTGTACTTCCGGCTTCTTGTGCAACCCCTGCTATGGAAGGTATGGTTGTTTATACGAACTCTCCATTGGTACGTCGTGCACGTAAAGACGTCTTGGCGCTGTTGATATCAGAGCATTCAACTCAATGTACAACTTGCTATCGTTCAACTAACTGTGAATTGCAAGACCTTGCATCCGAGTATAATATTGATAACGAAATTTATATCAATTTGCTTAAGGACAAGAACTTTACAATTGATAAATCGTCTTGGGCGATTGAAAAAGACGAAAGCAAATGTATTCGTTGCCAACGCTGTGTACGTACTTGTGCAGAACTGCAAAAAGTTAATGCACTTGATGTGATCAATAAGGGCGCGGACATGAAGATCGCAACTTTCTTTGATACCGTTATGAGCGATGTGGTTTGTACCAATTGTGGACAATGTATTAACCATTGCCCAACAGGTGCTTTGACCGAACGTCGTTACATTGACGAAATTTGGGAAGCCATTGGTGATCCTAAGAAACATGTTGTTGTTCAGACTGCTCCTGCTGTTCGTGTTGCTCTTGGCGAAATGCTGGGATATGAACCGGGTGCCCGTGTAACAGGCAAGATGGTAACTGCATTGAAACATTTGGGCTTTGATTCAGTTCTTGATACCGATTTTTCAGCTGATCTTACTATTATGGAAGAAGCTTATGAGTTATTGGACCGCCTAAAACGTAAATTAGTTGACGGTGAAGACGTTTCTATCCCGATGATGACGTCTTGTTCTCCAGGTTGGATCAAATTTATTGAACATATGTATCCGGATCATCTGGGGAATCTGTCTACATGTAAATCACCTCAGCAGATGTTTGGTGCAATAGCCAAAACATACTATGCTAAAAAACGTAAAATAGATCCTAAAGACCTTGTCGTTGTTTCTGTGATGCCTTGTTCTGCAAAGAAATATGAAGCAAAACGTACCGAAATGAATGACAGTGGATTTCAGGATGTAGATATGGTTGTTACAACCCGCGAATTGGGGCATATGATCCGCCAATCGGGTATCAATTTTAAAGAGATCCCTGATAGTGAATACGATAAATTTATGGGTGAATCATCCGGTGCTGCAGTTATTTTCGGTGCTACCGGTGGAGTGATGGAAGCTGCACTTCGTACAGCCTATGAGGTTATAACGGGTCGTGAAATTCCCTTTGACGGCTTGAATGTAACACCTGTCCGTGGAATGGAAGGCATTAAAGATGCTTCCGTAAAATTAGAGAATGTTCTTCCTGAATACAGTTTCCTCGAAGGCATTGAAGTTCGTGTTGCTGTTGCTCACGGTCTAACCAATGCAGCGCAGATCATGGATGATGTTTCAATTGGCGAATCACCTTATCATTTCATCGAAGTGATGGCATGTCCCGGTGGTTGTATCGGTGGCGGTGGTCAACCCATTCCGACGAATGAAGAGATCCGTAAAAAACGTGCTGAAGCGATCTATACTGAAGATGAAAAGAAAACCATCCGGAAATCACACGAAAATCCTGAAGTTATTCAGCTTTATAAGGATTTCTTGGGTAAACCGCTTGGCGAAGTATCTCATCATCT
>CAYTLV010000184.1:0-4022 GCA_964438445.1 uncultured bacterium
TCTATTACAGGTTTGTTTTATACGCAGGACAGAAGAAGAATGATTATTGGCAATAATAACACGATCTTTTTCATAGTACCCTCTTTTTGGCTAATGATTATAGTATATGTTTTTTGTGAAACCATAATCCGCAACTATGTACAATTGTTTATATCTAAAATGTAGCAAAAATTATCACCTATTCAAAGAAATCATCATTTTGTCAGTAGAGGTCCCTTCAAATTCAGTATTATATCAGTATTTGTCAAGCATTGAGTCATTTTGATGGAAGTATAAATGTTATTTGAATATAAATAGAGAAATCTTAAACAGTTAAATATTAGAGTAATTTGAGATCTCTCCGCTCTGCTACAGCTACGTTATAGCTCCGGTCGAGATGACATAATAATTGTCCTTTATCAATTGTCCATTGATATAAGCAAACGCCTCGCTCTCCGAAAGGATAGCAAGGCGCTACTTTACATTTGAAAAACACTCTTTATTCAGAAGCCTTTTCTTCGCTCGAAGAGTTTTCAACCTTCGCCAAGGCTACGGTTGACGGGCGAAGAATAGGCAGAAGCGACAAGTCAAAAATTATTCGTATTCTTGCACCTTCTTACCCTCCAGCCTACGCTTTTAAGCTTCGGCTGGCAAGCATACATTCGTTATTTTACTAATTTCATTCCTAGTAGGAAGGCATCTTCATTTAATTTGTGGAAAGACTTTTTCTTAATGATCAGCGGTAAAGCTTGCAATATATATTCCACTGAGAGATAGCCGCGAATTTTAGCATAAGCACCCAGCATGATCATGTTGGCGGCTTTAGTTGAGCCCAGTTTGTCAGCTTCAGCAGTTGCGGGTATTCCAACTATGGTAACATCATCCCGTTTTGGAGCTTCATCAATCAATCCACTATCATAGAGAATGATGCCACCCGGTTGGACAAGATCCTCGAACTTATTTAGAGAAGGTTTATTCATTGCGACCAATACGGTAGGATTATCGATCAAAGGTGAGCCGATACGTTTATCTGATATTTTTACGCTGCAATTCGCGGTTCCTCCGCGCATTTCCGGTCCGTAACTTGGTAACCAGCTGACTTTGTAATTATGCCCCATGGCAATGTTCGCAAGAGCATACCCCTGGCTCAGAATGCCCTGTCCGCCAAATCCGGCGATCTTAATCTCATCGACCATTTCTTTTATAGGCGGTAATTTGACATCTTTGATATTATCGGTTAAGCTTTTGATATCAAGAAGTTCATGATATTCCTCAAAATGCGGGTCAGGATGCAAGGTGATGATAGGATCACGATCTTCAGAAACATCCTTTTTAACACCGGGTTCAAAGTATTTCGAAAGAACGTCAGTGATCCACTTTTTCATATTGACCGGGCTCATTTTTAATCCTGTCGGACATCCCGATAGAACTTCAACAAAAGAAAAACCTTTTTTATCAATTTGGTTCTGTATAGCTTTTCGAACAGCTTTCCGCGTCCGGGCAATATTTTTTGCATCGGTTAACATGACGCGTTCAACATAAACAGGTGCTTCCAGTGTAGCAATGATCTCAGACATGCGTAAGGGATAACCCTCATTCTGCATAGTGCGTCCCCGCGGGGTTGTGGTACTCTTTTGACCGATCAATGTTGTAGGTGCCATTTGTCCACCGGTCATGCCATAAATGGCATTGTTGACAAAGAAAACCGTCATTTGTTCACCACGATTCGCGGCTTGCAAAATGTTATTGGCACCGATCGCGGCAAGGTCTCCATCTCCTTGATAAGAAATAACGATAGATTCGGGATTTGAGCGTTTATAACCGGTTGCAACAGCCGGTGCACGACCATGTGCCGCTTGAATATTGCCTACATCAAAATAATAATAAGCAAAGACCGAACAGCCGACCGGAGAGATCAATACAGTTCTATCTTGGATGCCAAAATCGCTGACTGCTTCGGCTATCAATTTATGTAATATCCCATGGCCACATCCCGGACAATAGTGAGTATTGTCCAACTGGGATCCGCCCTTTTGGGTAAATTCATCATAAAAGCTTGCAGGTTTTTGTAATACGGTTGTTTTCATGCCTTGCCTCTATATACTTTCTTTAAAATTTTCAACGATCTCTTTTACAGTCGGGACTATTCCACCCATCCGGGTATAAAGCCCAACTGGTTTTCGTCCATTAACTGCAAGACGTACATCATCTACCATTTGTCCGGCACTTAATTCACATACGAAAAGAGATTTAACATTATCATTTTCTGCAAATGCTTTAAGTTGTGGCGTGGGAAAGGGGAATAGGGTAATAGGTCGCATTAAACCAGCCTTAATACCTTCCTCTCGAAGTTGTTCCATTACGCCGTGCAGAATACGGGAAACAATTCCATAACCTACTAAAATATACTCAGCATCATCACATTGTATAGCTTCATAGCGGATCTCATTTTCTTCGATCTTGGTATATTTCGCTTGAAGGTGAAGATTGTGATCTTCCAGCATACCCGGATCCAATTGAATGGAGCAAACAAGATTATGAGAATCAGCTGTTCCCCTAACTGCCCAAGGGCGTTCAGGAATAGTTTGCACCGGTTCCGGAAAATCTACAGGTTCCATCATTTGACCGATAATACCATCGGCTAGAACGACAGCAGGATTACGATATTTATCTGCTAATTCAAATGCCAGCATTGTTAAGTCACACATTTCCTGAGCAGAATTAGGAGCAACCGTGATCAATTTATAACTACCGTGACCCCCGCCTTTGATGATCTGATTATAATCAGCTTGTTCCGGAGCAATATTTCCCAATCCGGGACCACCTCGCATAATATCAATGATCACGCAGGGCAATTCAGCACCGGCAATATAGGAAATACCTTCCATTTTTAAGCTCATACCCGGGCTAGAACTAGCCGTCATACAACGAGATGTGTAACTGGCTGCCCCATAGACCATGTTAATCGCGCCGATCTCACTTTCAGCTTGAAGGAATGTCCCTCCAAGTAAAGGAAAGTAATATGCGGCTGTTTCAGCGATCTCACTGGCAGGTGTAATGGGATAACCAAAGAAACTTTTACATCCGGCAAGCAGAGCGCCACGAACGACGGCTTCATTGCCTTTTATAAGAACCTTTGACATATATACCTCAATTTCTATTTATTTACGGGTTGTAAACATTCAATACAGAATGTTTTTGATTTATCCCGGTTGTCGGGAAGCAATTTTACGGTAGTTTTACAATGCGGACAATAACCTTCGTCCAATCCTTCAACGTTACGTACTACCGTAATTGCCCGTGGTTCGGGACAAGTATAAAAACAGATGCCGCAGCCGGTACATCCTTCACCCACATAGTGAGCAGGGCGATATCCCATTGAATTCAACCCATCGGCAAAATCCAATACATTCACCGGGCAAGCGTCAATACAAAGGCCGCAGCCTTTGCAATCGTCAACATGTATCAATACACGATTAATGACTGCCATATTTTCTCCTTAAAAACAAGTAGTGCCAAAGCACAATATTTACCCAATTTGACTATTCAATTCTGATCCCAATGTACGAAAAAGAAGCTTGACAAAAAAGTGAAAATGCCCATAAAACCTAAATAATATGGAAATTTATAAGTGTAAATGATGTGGGAAAAAGTACGAATAACCGGAAGGTTAATTTGGTTTAGCGATTGATAAAGATTAAAAAATATCGTTAAAAAACGAAGAATCGTAAGAGGTCACTAGTGAATAATAACTGGTAACTGGTGACTGGTCAGTCTAAGAATGAATTAATACTTCTTATTCTTTAAAAATTGTAGAGGAAAAGATGTCATCCCGAGCGTAGTCGAGGGATCTCAAATTCCATAAAATCATATTAAATGATGTGACTCAAATCACACGTTGATATTTCTTCTTTATTAAAGTAGCAAAAATATTTAATCTCTTTCATGAGAGACCATAATTACTATTTATATATTCTGACAAATAAACACCGAACTGTTTATTATACAGGAGTTACAAATAATCTATTTCGCAGAATATATGA
>CAYTLV010000185.1:0-4021 GCA_964438445.1 uncultured bacterium
CTAAGAGCCACCTTGGGTATTTCCCAAATATCTTTTCGTTTAATATCTTCGATAGAAGCAGAGACATTCAAATGTCTTTCTGTAAAAGCCATGGCTTCATTTATGTTTGAAATAATATCTTGAGCAAATTCTTTTCGGTCTAGAATATCAACTTTATTTGTATCTTTATAAGCCACGCATGTAAGAGAAGCCTGAGGCAAAAACACCTTGGGTTCATCGGAAAAGCTTAATACACCGGCATTGGTAAAATAATTTATATTATCAATTGTTTTAACTGCGCCCAAACTCTTCAAAACATAGAGCGATTCTTGTTGTTTGCTTATTTCAGATAGTTGCGCAAATTGCTCCCACTTGCTTTGTGAAAAATGTTCATCAAAGTCTATATCTTGTCTGACTTGTTCATCGAAGTGAACCCGACCTTCTTTTTCAATAAATTCTGCAATGGCATCCGTTGATAATTTTTGAGCATTTGCTCCCACGCGCAAATAAAAACCACTTGTACAACGGTAGGGCTTATTTTTACCCTCGGCTACATTAACTAATAAAACATTTTGAGTAAGTTTTTCACATGTAATATGAACAGGAGGATCACATGCCTGAGCGGCATCTTGAACTTGAGAGAATAGAGAATTTGTTATATTTATTCCAGGAATGCTGCCATCATCATCTATACCCAGTAAGATCTTTCCACCTGAGGCATTTGCAAAGGCGACAAGTTCCTTTTTAAAATCACTACTAAGTTTGCGTTTAAACTCGGTATAATAACCTTCGCCTTGGTCAATTAATTGACGTAATTCTTCAGAGTTCACGCTGCCAATACCTCGTTTAGCTCATCAATAATGTCAATCATCTCTGTGCCAAATAATTGCTGCATTTTACCGCGTCCGCCCTGGGCATCAAAGGGTGTGAAATCCAAATCATCTAGGTCAATGTGGTAAGAGCTGACAACATGGTCTTTAATCATACGCAACCAGTCCATTTGTTCAGTTGTAAAACGGTTATGCTGACCAGCATTTTGTTTAAAGATCCAGTCCTGAAAATTCTCATTAATGGTTTTATCGAAAGGTTTTAGTTTTTTATCTATCCCGCAAGCGCGCCGAATAATAGAAACTAAGGTCGTTAATTCATCCAAAGGCGAGGGCGATTTGTCTTTTTCTAGGGCATCAATCATAATGTAGGCATCCCAAACATAGGCGGGCGAAAGAAGCGGTTTTTCGAGTCGTAGTTTATCCATAACATCTTTAAGCATATTAAAAGTGACATTTCGGCGATTATACGGCTGGTTATAAAATATGCTGAGTGCTTTAATCTCGTCTTTGTTTTGTTCTAAATAGGTCGAAAAGTCTTGAATAGTTTCTTTGGCTTTATCTTCGGTAAAACTGTCAAATTCAGCTCGGATAACGGTATCGCGATTAATATCATCAATAATTTGCTCGTGCAGTTTGCGGACATTATCAATGTAGTCGTTCAGTTCACCATGAAAGGTGCCGGCTGCTTGACGGATAAGCGTTTGCTGGGCATCTGCTTTTGCTTGGGTTAATTGCGCGGGAGTTCTATCTTCTTTGGGGACAGTGTTAATTTTATCTTGAGCAAGGGTATCAATTTCATCAAGATCATACGCTTTAATTAAGTCTTTGCTCATTTGCTTAAGATCTTTACCTCTGGAATGAGTCAGAAGCCTTACTTTTTCTTTTTCGTCGATCTGTTTTTCAAGTCGGATCAATCTATTTGCCAAAGAAAGAAACAGATCTTCATCTGCAACGCCCATGGTAATGGCACCCAATAAATCTTTAAGTGGAATTGTCGGTTTGCGTTCCAAAGGACGACTATCGGTTTTTTTGGATTTTGTAGCGCCTACTGCATCTACAATCACAAAATGGGTCTTGCTGTTGGCCGTTCGGGTCACTTGCATGAGCTTGTCTCGATCAATCGTGCGGGTCCCACGACCTTTCATTTGTTCAAAATAATTAACGCTTTTAACATCGCGCATAAATAGCAGGACTTCCAAAGGCTTTACATCTGTTCCTGTGGCTATCATATCTACCGTAACGGTAATACGCGGGTAATAGGCATTACGAAAACGGTTTAAAACCGACTTAGGATCTTCCGTGGCTTTATAAGTCACTTTTTTACAGAAATCGTTTCCTTCGTCAAATTCCTCACGAACAATTTTAATAATATCATCGGCATGACTGTCAGTTTTGGCAAAAATTAGGGTTTTAGGAACTTCATAATCGCCGTTTTCATCGAATCGATTAGGGAAGATTTCGGTTTTTAAAGCTTTTTTATACGCTTTGATCACATTTCGAATTTGACTGGGATTGACAACTTTTTTATCCAAATCTTTGCGTGTATAAACAGTATCTTCATCTTCTTGTTGCCAACGTTTTTGGCGAGTCAGTTTATCTCGTCGATCTACAAACCAGCCTGATTTAACGGTACCGCCTTTTTGCGAAATAGCTGTTTCAATTGTATAAACATCGTAAGGGACATTCACACCATCGGTGACCGATTCTTCGTAAGTATATTCGCTAACCACATTTTCGTTAAAAAAACCAAAAGTACGTTTATCGGGCGTAGCGGTTAAACCAATCAAAAAGGCATCAAAATAATCCAAAACCTGTTTCCATAAATTGTAAATGGAACGATGACATTCGTCTATGACAATAAAATCGAATTGTTCAATGGGTAAATTCTTGGTGTATTCTACCGGAATGGCTTTGTTCTTTTTAATGCGTTTTTGCATCCAGGAATTTTCATTGGGATTATCAAGTTCGGCACTTTCGTCCAATTCTTCACCTTTTAAGATAGAATACAGACGCTGGATTGTGGAAATACACACCTGACTATCAGAAGCAATGTAATTTGATGAGAGACGCTGGACATTATATAATTCAGTAAACTTGCGATTATCGTCATTAGGCTGAAAAGTCATGAACTCCTGTTCAGCTTGTTCGCCCAAATTTTTGGTATCAACCAAAAATAGAATGCGCTTTGCATCCACATATTTAAGCAATCGGTAAATAGATGTAACGGCAGTAAACGTTTTACCTGCACCCGTGGCCATTTGGATTAAAGCTTTAGGTCGATTGTTTTTAAATGAAACTTCAAGATTATTAATGGCTTTGATCTGAGCCGGGCGAAGTCCGGTAATATCTAATTCAGGGAAATTATGGAAACGATTTCTTAGACTTTGATCTTTTTTTAACCATTCTGCAAAAGTCTCGGGTTTATGAAAAGAAAACACAGAATGGCCACGCGCTTTTTCGTCACGATAATCCGTAAAGCGAGTAATAATGCCCGTACTTTCGTACACAAAAGGCAAAGGATCGTTTTGTAAATATTTTAAACTGGCTTGAGCGTAACCCGAAGCTTGATCTTCGGCAGCTGTCAATCGCTGACCTTCCTCTTCACGCTTTGCTTCAATAATGCCAACAGGTTTTTGGTCAACAAATAAAACATAATCTGCCGGACCCACATCCGTTTGGTATTCTCTAACGGCAACACCCTTGTTTTCATATAAATCAACATTTTCTCTAGATTGGACAATCCAACCGGCATCTGATAGCATCTGGTCTATGTGATCTCTTGCAATTTGCTCTGGGTTTTGATTCAATGATTTTCTCATATGAAATCTTACTTTATATTATTGGCTAAAAATGCATTTTAATAAGTATCACCAAATATACTGTGAATATTTATTTTATCAAAGAATTCATCAATTGCCGAAGAGGGCTATTGTTCAATAAATAAAAATCAAGTATTGGCAGCAGATTTAGTAATTAACTTATACAAATTCCCTTTCAATTAATAATTGAAAATATACTATTAACATTGTCAACTGTCCTTTATCAATTGTCCATTGATATAAGCAAACGCCCTGTTCTCCAATCGGAAAACAAGGCGCTACTTTACATTTGAAAAACACTCTTTATTCAGAAGCCTCTTCTTCGCTCGAAGAGTTTCCAACCTTCGCCAAGGCTACGGTTGACGGGCGAAGAATAGGCAGAAGCGACAAGTC
>CAYTLV010000186.1:0-3982 GCA_964438445.1 uncultured bacterium
CGGGAAATGTGCTAAAATCTTATTTGCGGGTAAATGCGTCATATCAAGATAAGCACAAGATTCGCCGCGAGATTTACATTCGGCATCTATAGCTCGTGCTACGATATCCCTTGGGGCCAATTCAAGACGATCGTCATAATTCTCCATAAAGCACTCACCGGCACTGTTACGAAGAATACCGCCAAATCCACGACAAGCTTCGGAGATCAAAAAAGGTTCGGCACCCGGTTCATAGAGAGAGGTAGGGTGAAATTGTATAAATTCCATATTCGCTATACGCACACTGGCACGATAAGCCATAGCAATACCATCACCCGTGGCGATCTGAGGATTAGTCGTATGCTGATACACTCGAGATGCTCCACCTGTGGCAAGCATGGTAAAATCAGCATGAAAAATATTAACTTCTCTACTATTTACATTGAGCACATAGGCTCCAAAACAAATATTGAATGCGGACTGTAAATTGGAAAGAACATGATGGTCTGTGATAAGCTCAATGGCCATATGGTGCTCATAAATATGAATATTCGGATGAGATTTGACCTTTTTGATCAGGATCTCCTGGATATTTCTGCCTGTTTCATCCGCAATATGAAGAATACGGTGGTGACTGTGCCCACCTTCACGTGCCAGATCAAAACTTCCATCTTTATTGGCATCAAATTTAATGCCAAGATCGATCAATTCCTGAATTCGACGAGATGCTTCATTGACCAAGACATCAACGGCATCTTTATGACAAAGACCGGCACCGGCAATATGAGTATCATTAGCGTGATTTTCCGTATCGTCATCAGCGGTGATCACAGCTGCAACACCGCCCTGAGCTAACACCGTATTTGTATTATCTAAAGTTGATTTGGTAATTAGACTTACCTCTCCGAATTCAGCCACTTTCAGTGCAAAAGTAAGGCCAGCGATCCCGGATCCGATAACCAAATAATCTGTTTTGATTTGAGACATGTTTTATAATACCTCTATGATTTTCATATCAGCGATAAATTTATGGATAAATCTTTTTAATGCAAAGGATTATAAAGACGATGGTGCGAGTGTAAGAGGGTGTGAAGGTACGATGTGGAGAATGGATGATGGGTGTTGGATGCCTGCCGGCCGAAGCCTTGGGGTAGGCTAGATGGATGATGGATGATGGATGATGAATGATGAATGATATAATAAACGCGACAGGAACTGTCATCCCGAGCGTAGTCGAGGGATCTATTCATGAGTTATGAATCTTTTAATGATAAACTATAAACTATGAACTATAAATAGTGCTACGCGAAAGATTGGTCTTAAATAAATAATTATTGTATTCGTTAATATTTTTGAGAATTGGATTTACATAGAGATCCTGAACAATACTGCCACCGGCCCCCGAAGCTTTGGGGTTCAGGATGACGAAATACTACTTACCTTTTACGTCTTACGGTTTACATCTTACGTTTCACGTCTTACGGTTTAGTCCTTTCTTCGAGCGTTATAAATTGTTCAACCCCTCAATCCTGTTCGGGGTTGTATTTTTCTATGATACTAAAATCCCGGCATTGCATGCCGGGCTATTTGTGTTTAACCCCTCCCATCTTCGCCAAGGCTTCGCTGGGCAGGCCATTTCGTTGACGTTTCAGTATGACAAAGTGTAAGATTTACAAATCCTTTTGCCCTTTGCCTCTACTTCGCTCTTTCAGAGCTTCGTAGAGCATGCTTTATACTTTTACCTTACGAAGCTCACTAGTGAGCTTCGTACCAATTCTTCCCTACTCCCACATCAACTTTGAGTGGAACAATGAGTTCAGCAGCAGATTCCATAATGGCAGGAACCTGTTTTTTGAATAATTCAAGTTCATCGGGATGAACTTCAAAGACCAGTTCATCGTGTACTTGCAGAATCATTTTGGTTTTTAATTTTTCTTTTATCATCCAGTCGCGCATACGGATCATGGCTATCTTAATAATATCGGCAGCTGTTCCCTGTACGGGCATATTAATGGCAGCACGTTTTGCTGCTTGCTGCAAATTACCGTTTTCGCTGTTGATATCAAGGATTGGACGTTTTCGACCGTAAGTAGTTTCCACATAACCACGTTCTTTACATTCGGTAATCGTTTGGTCTATGTAATCCTTTACGCCCGTATAGCGCTCAAAATAAGCTTTGATGATCGCACCTGCCTCACCGTAAGGGATATTCAATTCCTGAGAAATGCGATGTGCACCGGCTCCGTACATAATACCAAAATTAATAACCTTTGCCGTGCGACGCATATCAGATGTCACATCTTCTTGTTTTATATTGAAAACCGTTGCGGCAGTGTGAGTATGGATGTCTGCATCTTCTTTGAATGCAGCAACAAGATTGGGATCTTTGGATAAATGGGCCATAATGCGCAGTTCAACCTGAGAATAATCTGCTGCTAATATGAAATGTTCACTATCCTGAGCACAAAATGCCTTACGTATCTCGCGTCCCATTTCAGTCCGAATGGGAATATTTTGAAAATTCGGATTTGAAGACGATAATCTGCCGGTCGCAGCAACGGTCTGATTAAAAGAACCGTGTACACGCTGAGTCTTTGGATTGATCAAAGCCGGCATAGCATCCACATAAGTGGAACGTAATTTTGTCAGCGATCTAAATTCTAGGATCTTTTCAGGTAATGGATGCTTGTTTTTCAACTTCTCGAGTACGGTAACATCGGTTGAATAGCCCGTTTTAGTTTTTTTAACAGGTGGAAGTCCCAGTTTTTCAAATAAAATGAGCCCCAATTGCTTCGGGGAATTAATATTGAATACACCACCGGCAATATCAAAGATATCTTCCATGGCACGGGTCATTTTTTGTCCGATATTTCCGCTCATGACCTTTAAAAATGCGACATCTAGGTATACGCCATCTACTTCCATATCCAGTAGAACCGGAACCAGAGGCACTTCGATATCTTCCATAACTTTTAGAAGCGATGCTTCTTCAAGCTTCTTTTTAAATATGCCGTAGAGCTGAAAGGTAATATCCGCATCTTCAGCTGCATAAAAAGTGATCTTATCCAGATCGACCTCTGACATGTGGATCTGCTGACTTTTTTTCTGACCGATCAATTCAGTGATCGGCTGCATGTGATAATGAAGATAACGATCCGATAAAAGATCAAGTTTATATGAATTATTATCGGGATTCAGTAAATAAGCAGCCAGCATGGTATCAAATAATTTACCGGCAACTCTTGCGCCGTGTTGCTGAAGAACGATCATATCGAATTTGATGTGCTGACCGATCTTTAGGATATTTTCATCCGCGAGAACGGGTTTTAGTATATCAAGATGTTCTGTCGTATAGGGAATGTAATAAGCTTCCCAAGGTTTAAAGGCAAACGACAGTCCCACCAAAGGTGCTGTTACGGGATCAATCCCATCTGTTTCGGTATCAAAAGCAAAAACATCCTGCTTTTGAAGTTTTCCGGCAAGATCTTTAACTTTCTCAACGGTATCACAACAAATATATTCCTGATTCTTCTCCTCTTCTCCCCATCTCTCTTTCTCCGCCTCTCCCTTCTCGCCTTTGTCTCCATCTCTCTTTCTCTCCGTCTCTCCCTCTTTGCTATTGCTTTCCAGTCCAAGATCTTTAACAAATTTATAAAGTTCCAACTCCTTGAGTTGTTTTAACAATTCTTCACGGTCAAAATCGCTATCCACCTGCATATCGCGCCATTCCAGCTTCATAGGAACATTGATGTCGATGGTGGCAAGTTCGCGGCTTAAACGGGCCATATCGGCCTCTTCCAGCAGTCTATCACGCTGTTTCTCGTTCGACATATCAGGTGCGGCTGCTAGAGTCGCTTCAAGTGAACCGTATGTCTTTAAATATTTGACGGCGGTTTTTTCGCCAACCCCTTTTACACCGGGGATATTATCGGAGCTGTCGCCCATTAGTCCCAATAGATCAATAATATTTTCTGGTGGAACGCCCCATTTTTCTTCCACACCG
>CAYTLV010000187.1:0-3957 GCA_964438445.1 uncultured bacterium
ATCTTTAATAATCATTCTTATGTTTTTCTATTTCTACCGCTCAAAATATCGCGCCAACATTGAACTTGAAAAAACAAAAAAGCATTTGGATGAACTTAATGCAACAAAAGATAAATTTTTCTCAATTTTAGCACATGATCTAAGAAATCCATTTAATAGTATTTTGGGTTTATCAAATATACTCAAACAAAAGCACCGTAGTATGGACGTCGATAAAAGAGACAAGATCATTCAAGCCATTTACGAATCTTCAAGCAATAATTACGCTCTATTGAATAATCTATTGGAATGGTCACGAACTCAAAGAGAAAAAATTATTTTCAGTCCTGAATCCTTCATTATTAACGAACTGACCGAAAAAGCAAAAGACATTCATGCTTCAGATGCCGATAGAAAAGAAATAAAGATCATTATAGATCCCGAAACTGTTACAATCAATGCGGACAAAAATATGATCAATACGGTTTTAAGGAATTTAATCTCTAATTCAATAAAATACTCGAATCATGGAGATAAAATTCATGTCAACTTCTTAAAATCAAACTCTGAAACTCGTATTTCAGTTTCAGATACAGGTATTGGTATTAATGAGATTGATCAACAGCGATTATTTGAGATTGGAAATAATTTTCAAATTGAGGGAACTGCCGGAGAAAAAGGGACCGGATTAGGTCTTATTATTTGTAAAGAATTCATTGATATGCATCATGGTAAGATCTGGGTCGATAGTGAGCCCGGAAAAGGATCAACATTTCACTTTACAATTCCGGATGTGATTAAATAGATATTAATTTAATAAAAATACATTATCCCACATAATTTGGGTGAACTTATTGACTGGGGATTTGCCTTGAACGGGGCAACCTCAGTTTTGGGATCCGTCCTGATTATGCTCATCGTTTTTGCCTGGAAATTTATACCTGCCCTATTGATCGCGGCTGGATTGTATCTAGGTGCTTTTATGCTATTGGAATTGAAGAAAGGCTGGTAAGAGTTTTTAATATGTCATCCTGAACTTGATTCAGGATCTCATACATTTTGGTGATAACATAATTATATAATCCATAATACTCTATTATCTGTGAGCTCCGTCACAACATAATATTTTTATTTTTCGTATATTATCCGATGGAGGTAATTTATGAAAGATGCTTATATTTACATGTTATCCAATAAAAATAGAACAACGATTTATACTGGTGTTACAAACAATTTGGAACGTAAAATGTTTGAACATAAAGCTAGAAAAGGTTCAAAGTTTTGTGCCCGCTATAATCTTGAAGAACTTATGTATTATGAACATTTTGACTTTATGATGGACGCCATAGATGGAGAAAAACAGCTTAAAAATTGGCGAAGTAAATGGAAATGGGATTTAGTGAGAACAATAAATCCAAATTTGTATGATCTATCAAAACCTTGGTTTGATAAAAACATGTTGCAAGATATTAAAGAATATAAAGAAAGTGATGAAATTTCATTTCATTATAGCTCACCTTCTGAAAGGTGGGATCCTGAATCAAGTTCAGGATGACATTTCTAGTCACTTAACTTTATAATATCCCGCAATAATAGCATCAAACCATCTGTTCGGTAGAGCTTTTTTTAAGAATATTGTGATCTTCTGATAAAAAGCGCCCGTTACATATCTTAATCTTGGTTTTTTGCTTTTTATAATCTTTTCAACCAATTTGGCGACCATAATAGGAGATTTTCCGCCTTGTTCATCGTGTTCAATGACTTCAAGAGCTTTTTCAAGCTTGGAATTCTCACTTTTTACATTTTCCCGACTGGCAGTAAAACCGGTTTTAAAATCACCCGGTTCTATCATAGATACTTTGATGTTCCCGCTCTTTAGTTCTTTATATAATGCTTCTGTCATGCCTTCTACGGCGAATTTTGATGCAGAATAGAGTCCTTGATAGGGTAAACCGATTACGCCGCCTATGGAGCTCATATTGATGATCAACCCACTATTTTGTTCTTTCATCTTCCTTAAAACATAATGTTGAACACGGTAAATACCAAAATAATTGGTATCAATCTGTTCTTCAGCCATTTTGGGAGTTGAATCTTCTATCGCAGCACCAATACCATATCCGGCATTATTGAGTAAAACATCAATGCGACCTTCTTTCAGGATGATTGCTTCAACAGTTTCTTTAACCGATGCTTCGTCTCGGACATCCATTTTTAACATTGTGAATTTTTCAGGTTCGGGATTTGCCTCCGGACGACGTGATGTACCATAGACAATATATCCCAGATGCGATAAGTATTCTGCCGTGCTTTTGCCAATACCGGATGAAGCACCTGTTACAAATACGACATTTGATGAAGGTTGATTTTTGCTCATAATATAATCCTAACTTGGATCTTGTTTCTTGATTTTTGTATCTTTTATATGACTTTAGCTTTTTTACCGACTTTTTTAAACATCTCCAAGCAAAATTTAAGCTGTTCGCGAGTATGTGTTGCCATATAGGATGTTCTTAGTAAACCGCGTCCGGGAGGGGTTGCCGGAGAAACGACCGGATTGGTATAAACACCTGCTTCCATAAGATCTTTCCATACTTGGAAAGTCTTACTGTCTTTTCCGATCAAAACAGGAATCACCGGTGTAGTACTTTTACCGGTATCATAACCCAGAGATTTAAATCCTTCACGCATAAATTCTGTGTTTTTCCACAATTGTTTACGACGTTCGGGTTCACTTTTAATAACTTCCAAAGCTGCTTTGACTGAAGCGGCATTTGATGGTGGCAAAGATGCCGTAAAAATAATCGAACGGGAATGATGCTTGATATATTCAATGACTTTCTGTTCACCAGAAATGAAACCACCGACACAACCCAAAGATTTTGAGAATGTACCCATGATCAGGTCGACATCTTTAGTCAGGCCAAAATGCGCAGCCGTACCATTACCGTTTGGCCCCAATACACCCAATGAATGGGCATCATCTACCATCAAACGAGAAGGATATTTTTTTGATAAAGCAACCAGCTCTTCCAATTTAGCAATATCACCTTCCATGGAGAAAATACCGTCCGTAACAATAAAGCGCGGAGTTTTAGGATTAGCCTTCTTGAGTTTTTCTTCAAGATCTGCCATGTCGTTATGTTTATAGATCGTTTTCTGTGCACGAGAAAAACGAATACCGTCAACAATAGATGCATGGTTATATTCATCACTGTAAACCATATCATCGGGTCCACAGACTGAAATAATGGTCCCTACGTTCACGCCCATACCGGTTGAAAAGACAAGTGCTGATTCCATACCAACGAATGCGGCCAACTCTTCTTCAAGTTCATCATGAAGAATAATATTTCCATTTAATAAACGGGAGCCTGTTAAACCTGACCCATATTTCTTCAGGGCTTCGATACCGGCCTCAATGACCTTGGGATGATTTGTCAATCCAAGATAGTTATTGGAACCCAACATGATTTTCTGTTTACCGTCAATGGTCACTTCGGTTGCATCTGAGTTTTCGATCTTGGGATAATATGGATAATAGCCTAAGGCACGGGCAGTATCTGTACGTGTAAATTTGTACATTTTTGTGTAGACATCTGGGTGTTTGCCAAACATCTGTTTGCGTGTAGCGCGCATCTTTTGGCGAGCAATTTTCGTGAAATCACTTAACATGGTTCCTCACTCATTTAATTTGTTTATATACTCATCCATAAGTGAATGATCAGTACACCAGATGTTATTTAATAATGGAATTCGTTTTCCTGAGCTAGCAGGAAGCATTTATAATGCATTTTGTCCCCAATTTTAATATCCATCCTGTGTGTGTGTTTCTTCCCCTATCGGAATATATCCAATAGACAAAATTATACTAATGTTTTGTTTTAAACACAAGGCGTTTTTGAAGTACGAGGGAGAACGATGAACGATGAACGATGAACGATGAACGATGAACGATGAACGATGAACGATGAACGA
>CAYTLV010000188.1:0-3956 GCA_964438445.1 uncultured bacterium
ACCAATCCCAAATTTATTCTTTTGGATGAACCCTTTGCAGGAATTGACCCGATAGCGGTGGAAGATATTCAGGAAATGGTCGTGAGATTGAAGGACAGGGGGATTGGTGTGATCATTACCGATCATAATGTCCACGAAACTCTTTCTATTACTGATCACTCTTATCTGCTTTATCAGGGCGATATTCTAAATGAAGGTACCGCAGAATTTCTTGCCAATGATCCGGAGGCACGACGGCTTTATCTTGGAGCAAAGTTCAAGCTCAATCGTTAAACGGGCCCATGAAACAGCAATTAACACAACAGCAAATACAGAAACTCGCTCCTCTGCAGCTTATGCTAGCGCGACTTTCACAATTATCTCAGACTGATCTGGAGCATGCCGTTCTTGAGGAGATAGAAAAAAATCCTCTTTTAGAAATAAATGACGATCCGCAAATAGAATCGCCACAGGTAGAACAGGATACGGTATGGCAAGGTGACAACCTTACTCCTCGAAGTTTTTCTTCAGTCGGTATGGATGTGATGGATATCACACAAGCTGAGGAACTGGACTTTTTTGATCGCTTGTTGATACAAGCCAAGGAATCGGGACTTAATGACGATGAAATCCTTATTGCCGAGGAGATTATTGGATCTCTGGATGAAAACGGTTTCCTTTCGGGAACGCCCATTGAAAATATAGCTTATAAATTATCTATAGATACTGAAACGGCAGTTCATGTCTTGAAGCAGATACAAAAACTGGGACCGGTAGGTATTGCCGCGCGTGATCTGCGGGAATGTATGCTACTTCAGTTGAAAGCAATTCACGAAGAACCTTTCGTGATCGAGATCATTGAAAAATGTTTTGAATCATACATGGATGGCGAGGTCGATGAGATCTGTAAAGAGTTGGATCTGAGTGATGAAGATATAAAATATGCTAATGAACAGATCGCAAAATTAAATCCCAAGCCGGCTGCCGGTCATGGGGAATTTATGAAGAAAAGTATTATTCCCGATGTGCTTCTGCGTGAAAAAGACGAAAAATTTTATGTGGCACTTAATGAAACCGGTACGCCGGAAGTACGTCTTTCAGAAACATATTTGAAAATGCTGGATAAATCTGATTTGGAAAAAGATGCAAAACGGTATTTGACTAACAACAAGCAAACGGCAAAATGGTTTATGCAAGCTATTGAACAGCGCAAACAGTCCATTATTGCTATTGCGCAATCCATTGTCCATCGACAACGGGATATGCTGATCGGAAAAAGGGAACATCCACTTCCCATGATCATGAAAGAAGTGGCTGAAGATACAGGATTGGATATCTCAACCGTATCGCGCGTGGTGAATGGCAAGTACATGCAAACACCATCGCAAATTTATGAGCTTCGTTATTTTTTTAGCGAGAAAGCCGATCGCAGTGATGGTAATGAAGCATCGACAAGAGATTTGGAACAGGATCTGATCAAGATCATTGAAAATGAAGACAAAACAAAACCGCTGAGCGATGAATTTTTACAGATCGCTTTGACGGAAAAGGGATATAACATTGCACGCCGAACTGTCGCAAAGTACAGGGAGAAAGCGGGGATACCTAGTTCACGCGAGCGGCGTAAAACATAAAAGGAACTGACATGGAGACAATCTATGGAACGACCATCCTTGGGGTTCACCGAAACGGAAAAGCCGCAATAGCGGGCGATGGACAGGTGACCTTGGGAAATACGGTTATGAAAGCAACGACAATCAAAGTTCGGAAATTATATGACAATAAAGTATTAGCCGGTTTTGCCGGTGCAACTGCCGATGCATTTTCTCTTTTCGAAAAATTTGAGAATAAGATCAAAGAATACAAAGGCGATCTGACTCGCGCGGCCGTTGAAATGACCAAAGAATGGCGGCGGGACAAATACTTGCGAAAGCTTGAAGCCCTACTGATCGTTATGGACAATAAAAAAGGCTATATCTTAAGCGGTAGTGGTGATGTCATCGATTCTGATGATGATCTATATGCCATCGGATCGGGCGGTCCATATGCACTAGCGGCGGCACGGGGTTTGGTGGCAAACACCGAGCTGAGCGCTGCTGAGATAGCAACAAAAAGCCTGGAAATAGCCGGGTCAATATGTATTTACACAAACGACAACATTACCGTTTTGGAGTTAGATTAATGAAATCAATGACACCTAGAGAGATCGTAACAGAACTTGATCGCTATGTGATCGGACAGGATAAAGCAAAGCGCTCAGTTGCGATTGCGCTCCGCAATCGCTGGCGCCGCCAACAGGCAGATGAATCCATCCGCAACGAAATATCTCCCAATAATATAATTATGATAGGTCCAACCGGCGTAGGTAAAACAGAGATCGCCCGCCGTTTGGCTACTCTTGCACAATCACCTTTCATTAAGGTTGAAGCCACAAAATTTACCGAGGTCGGTTATGTTGGCCGCGATGTAGAATCTATCATCCGTGACCTGACTTACATGGCCGTTGATATGGTTGAAAAAGAACATGAAGATTTGGTCAAACAGCGAGCAGAGGACCTTGCGGATATTCGCATTATGGATCTGCTTTTTCCCGTGGAGAAAAAAGAATCCATGGATACTGAAGAGATACAGCGTATCGATAAAACACGAGATCGCCTGCATGAGATGTATCGGGAAGGTAAATTCGATGACCGTTATGTTGAGATCGATACACCGATCAAGAAACCTAATATTGCCGGAATTTCCATTATGGGACCCTCGGATGGTGGTATGGGTGGTGATATGATGGATAACCCCGGAGATTTTCTAAATGAAGCCATGAGCAATCTTCTGGGTAATAATAAAAAAGGTCCGAAAAAGAAAAAGATGAAAGTTCAGGAAGCCCGAAATATCCTGATCGAAGAAGAAGCACGGAAATTGATCGATAAAGCTAAAGTCCAGGACGAAGCGATATACCGCGTGCAGCATCATGGTATCGTGTTTATTGATGAGATCGACAAGATCGCCATTAGCAACGAGAGCAAAGGTGCCGATGTTAGTCGCCAGGGCGTTCAGCGAGACCTGCTTCCCATCGTAGAAGGTTCAACAGTAAAAACACGTTATGGTTTTGTGAAGACCGATCATATCCTTTTCATTGCTTCGGGTGCCTTTCACGCCAGTAAACCATCGGATCTTATTCCCGAGATGCAGGGTCGTTTCCCTATTCGTGTGGAACTTGACAGTCTAACGACTGAGGATTTTGTTAAGATCCTTACACACCCACAGAACGCATTGATCAAACAATACCAGGCGTTGCTCGGTTCTGAAGAAGTGGAATTGGTTTTCGAAGAAGATGCTATTCATGAGATCGCTGCGAAAGCAACGGAAGTTAACGACAAGACCGAGAACATCGGTGCGCGTCGTTTGCATACCATCATGACACAGATCCTGGATGATATTATGTTCAACGCACCGGATGGTCGTAAAAAGATCGTGGTTAATGAGCAACATGTAAAAGATTCATTGGAAGCCATCGTGACTGATGATGATCTAAGCAGGTATATTTTATAATGATATTCGAAAAGCTAAGATTAAAAATGTGGGTGAACGCCTTGAGGAGACGCAAGAAGGTCTTGTCTTTCAACAAGCCCGTCAGTTTGCAAAAACAAATGAGTAATGCCTCACGCATATGCATTTGCATGCCCAAGGATCCTGACAGTTTTTATGCAGCTAGAGAATGCCTTCAACAGATCAAAGGATCAGATTACTGGATACTGTTAATTTTGGGACGAGAGATGGAATTGTTAGCTGAGCACTCCGGTAAAATAGAAGTGTACCCGCATATATCAAAAACACCTTTTCCCATTAAAGAGGAAAGCGTTAAAAACATTCCGGCAAAGTTTGATATTGCAATTGACCTGTCTCCAAACCCCACGCCCTTAACTGCATACATTACCGGTACTCGCGGTAAGAAAATGACTATAGGTCTAAAGAGCGGT
>CAYTLV010000189.1:0-3942 GCA_964438445.1 uncultured bacterium
TCACGATTAGGTCCTGAAGTGATGAATGCGGCTTTGGGTGGCGGTTTAACTTCTTTTCTGATGTCTACTTTTTTTCTTGGGCTAATTGGCTATTCAACCGCTTTGGTAGCACAGTATCTTGGTGCAAATCGTAAGAACTCATGTCCGACAGTCACAACCCAAGCGTTAATGATCGCCTTACTTGCATATCCAATTGTTTTATTGGCAAAACCCTTGGGGATTAGATTTTTTGATATTATGCATGTGCCGGCTGCTCAACTTGAATATCAAATTATATACTTCAATATTCTGGTCTATGGTGCGATCATTAGTCTGATCAGGACTGCCCTCAGTTCATATTTTTCCGGAATTGGCAGAACTAAAGTTGTGATGATAGCTGGTATTCTAACTATGCTTGTAAATGTAGGAGTGAATTATATTCTAATCTTCGGGAAATTAGGTTTTCCTGCCATGGGAATCCGTGGTGCTGCTTATGGAACTATAATTGGAGGTGTCTCCGGCTTATTAGTTCTTTTTGCTACGTATTTTGGTAAAAAAAATCGCGAAGAATTCCACGTAATGAAATCTTTTCATTATTACGGACAAATCATGAAAAAATTACTAAAATTTGGTTATCCTCCCGGTCTTGAATTCCTTTTTAATTTATTTGCATTCAATGTTATGATCCTGATCTTTCATTCTATGGGAGATGTTACTGCAACAGCTACGACCATTATGTTTAACTGGGATAATGTTTCTTACATCCCATTGATCGGGCTTGAAATTGCGGTGACTTCTTTAGTGGGTCGATATATGGGTGCCCAAAAAATTGATATTGCAAGTAAGGCAGCCATATCCGCATTTAAAACCGGACTAATGTATTCGGCTGTAATATTAGGATTATTTATTTTCTTGCCCCAACAGCTGGTTAATGTTTTTAGGCCGACTGGTGAAAGTGCAGTTTTTGAACAAGCAGTTCCTACTGCCGTATATATGCTTCGTGTTGCGGGTTTTTATGTTCTAGTTGAAGCTGCGATCGCAACTTTTGTAGGAGTGCTTCGAGGGGCGGGTGATACTCGTTGGTCCATGATAGCTTCTATAATCTTGCATTATATTATGGTGGGCGGACTTTTTCTTGTAGTGAAGGTCTTGAACATGAGTGCCCGCGCAGGATGGCTGGTGGTTGTTTTCGTCTTTATGTTGTTCTCCGTCGTTTTCTATTTGCGCTATCGTGGCGGGAAATGGAAAGAGATCAAAATGGTAGAAGCAAATACTCCCGAAGCCTAGAGGGAACATTATAGCTTGAGGTCGTTAAAGATCGTTATTCAAGAATTGGAGATTCGTGCAATTTGTTAAAGATTACATTTTTGAGATATATCACTTAATGCTTGAAATGGCACCCTATTTACTTTTGGGTTTTCTTATTGCGGGCATTTTAAAATACAGTTTTAAACCCGGATCGCTCAAACGCCATATGGGAAAAGCAAACCTTCGTTCAGTGATCAATGCATCTCTACTTGGTGTTCCTATGCCACTGTGCTCGTGTGGAGTGATTCCTACAGGGATTGGCTTATATCGGAACGGTGCATCAAAAGGCGCAGCGCAATCATTTTTAATTTCTACTCCTCAGACGGGAGTGGATTCCATTATGATCACTTATTCATTGTTGGGCTTACCATTTGCGATCATTCGGCCGATTGCAGCTTTTTTGACAGGTATTGCAGGGGGAGTGATCACCAACAAAGTTGAGGGTGAAAAACCCCACGAGTTTGCAAATGGAACTGTTGAAGAAATAATGCCAAAAGGTTGGCGCAAGATCCCGGCTATTCTGAAATATGCTTTTATTGATTTTATGGCTGATATTGCCAAATGGTTAGCGATTGGTATTTTGATCGCTGGATTGATCTCGGTGATTTTACCGGATGATTTCTTCTTGAAATATTTGTCTAACCCCTATCTTTCTATGGTTGTGATGCTGGTAGCTTCGATACCGCTGTATGTCTGCGCAACGTCTTCCGTCCCGATTGCCGCTGCTCTAATCTTGAAGGGCTTATCGCCGGGGGCTGCTTTAGTTTTTCTGATGGCTGGACCGGCAACCAATGCCGCAACCATCTCCGTGATTGGAAATACATTGGGTAAAAAATCCCTGACCGTTTATTTATCGACTATCATTATCGGTTCGTTTGCGGGCGGTATTATCTTGGATCAGTTTATGCCGGCATCATGGTTTATGGGTATTATGTCCATGGGAGATGACCACCACATGCTTCCCGAGTGGCTGATGGTTGCTTCGGCGATCATATTAACGATTCTGATCATTTATACTTTGATCAATAAAATGGTCAAGAAAATCAAGGGAAAAAATGAGCAATGTGATTCTTGTGAGGTACCCCATATGATAGAAAAAAACGAATTTCTTGTACATATCGAAGGCATGACTTGTCAACATTGTGTAATGAGTGTAAAAAAAGGACTTTCTTCTCTTGACGGAGTGACAGAAGTTATTGTAAATTTGGAGACGAAAACCGCCCGGGTAACCGGAAAGGTGAACGAAGACAAGATCAAAGATACGATTAAGCAACTTGGTTATACCGTTAAAGGAATTGAATGAAAGCCATTATCCCAGCTGCCGGCATCGGTGAGCGATTAAAACCTCATACCTTGAACCGTCCCAAAGTGATGGTTCCCGTTGCGGGTAAACCTATTTTAGAACATATATCAACATCACTTTTTGATGCTGGGTTTGATGAAATATCGGTTATCGTCGGATATAAAAAAGAATCGATCATTTCGTATTTCAATGAGAAATATCCGGGTAAATTTCATTTTCCGATTCAGGAAGAAATGAAAGGACTTGGACATGCTGTTCTTTACGGCCTTGATGACGTAGATGAACCGGCATTGATCATTCTTGGAGATACGATCATAGATCTGGATATGTCCAAGCTGAAAGATCCCAAGCATAACATTATAGCTGTTGTCGAAGTTGAAGATCCAAAACGATTTGGTGTTGTTGAAACTGATGCGAACGGCCTGATCACGCGCATGGTGGAAAAACCGGAACATCCTGTCAGCAATCTTGCAATAGCCGGCGCCTACTATATTCAAAGTCAGCGCAAGTTAAAGCAGGCGATTGAAAAGTTGATAAAAAATGATGTAAAAACTAAGAATGAATATCAACTAACTGATGCGCTTGCTCTCATGATGAAAGTCGGTGAACCTTTTAAGGCGCTACCAATTAATGAATGGTACGATTGCGGAACGATGGAAACTCTGCTTTCTACTTCTGCGTATTTGCTTTCCAAAGGTACGGTGAACAAAGGCGAGTGCAGTAACTGCACGATCATTGATCCAGTATATATTGCTGAAGGTGCTGTTCTGTCAAATTCAGTTATCGGACCAAATGCTGCATTTGGCATGAATACTATCATTAGAGATTCCAAAATTTCAAATAGCATAATCAACGATGGGGCGGAAATTCAAAAATGTCTATTAAGTAATTCTATTATTGGCTACGGTGCTAAAGTTGATACTTTTGTAGGTGAATTAAATATTGGAGACGGGGAAGAAAAGTAAGCACTATGCACTAAGCAATAAGCAGAAAGAAATAGATAAAAAATATTTATGGATTTTGTAGGGAACAGTCATGACTGTTCCTTTTTTGTTTTTGGTATTAAAAAGTGAAGAATTTGATAAAAGAAAAACTCCGATCCGTCAACCGACTGACGGGATGACGTTGGAAAGAGCTTATGTTATTCAGGGTGAAATGTGTTCTCACAAAACTAAACAAGAACCTTATTTTGTATATCCTGTTATCATGTCTAAAAAAGTTTATTCGGTCTAGCTACCAAATTTCTCCACAACCATTTTCATGGTCTGAGGTATGGGAATATGCTGCGGACATTTTTCCAAACACTCACCGCATGCTATGCAATTTGAAGCTTGTTGCTCTTTTTTGACCAG
>CAYTLV010000190.1:0-3862 GCA_964438445.1 uncultured bacterium
CATTGAGACATTATCATACTCAAGACATTTCAATGCCAGGTCAATAGCTCTCATCCCTTTTGGGCCATCGATTAAGACTGCAATGCTATTTGATGTGCAGGATTCAATCAACTGTGGTATCTGTTTGATACCATTGCCCTCAATCAGAGCAATGTTATTAATATTTTTGAATGTTGACTTTACATTTTGGTTGATGTCTATATCAAAGCTTGCTATGGGAGTATTACCAAAATACTTAGATAATGATGATAACCAAATCAACGAGTTTATGCGTGGATATATCTGGAAATCAAGATCAATATTAGATTGGAATTGGATAGATCAAATTGATATGTCAAAATGGTCTGAAAATGAAAGATGTAAATTTCTTTTATACTTACCTCCACAAAATGAAACATGGTTGATGGTTGAGAAATGGTTAGAGAATGAAGCTCTATACTGGACGAGAGTAAGAGCAGTATTAATCGATACTTTAGATGGAAAATTTAAATATGCAATTGATAAATTGATCAAATACGATAGACCTCATTCTTCAATTAGTTTATTATATAAATCTATACGAAAAAATCCAGATAAATATTTTGATGAATGTATAATCGCTTTAAAAAAAGGTATATCAACTTTAGAAAAGCACACTAATCCTGACACGCATTCAATAGTAAGATTAATAATGATTTTAGAAAAAAAGAAAGATATTAATGACAATGATTTAATGGAAATTGAATGGGGTTATCTTGACCTTCTAGTCCATTATCCTAATATATATCCTAGTTATATAATGCATAAAATCGCCAGCGACAGTGAGTTTTTCTGTCAATTAATTAAAACCGTTTATAAATCAACAAAAGAAAAGAATGACAAAGAAAACCCCAAAATATCTGAAAGTATTGTTGAAAATGCATACTCCTTACTATTCCATTGGCAAACGCCACCAGGGATGCAAATAAAGGGAGTATTTGATGATAATATTTTTACTACTTGGTTAGATAAAGTAATAACTAATTGTACTAATTCCGGACATCTTGATATTGCTTTAGATCACATAGGTAAGGTATTAACTTTTTCCCCAAAAGATAAAAGTGGTTTATGGATTAATAAAACAATCGCAGAAGCCTTAAATAAATGCGATGTAAGTATAATGAGAAAAGGGTTTCAAACTGGTTTATATAACTCACGAGGTGTAGTACAAGAAAGTATAAATGGTTTAGGTAATGCTGATAAAGAACTTGCAGAAGAATATAGAAAAAAAGCCGAAGATCTTGACGTAGAAGGTTTTGATAAACTTTCACAAACAATAAGACAATTAGCTGATCAATACGATCACGAAGCGGTTCGATGGCCACATTTACTTGATGATTTACATTAGCAAAAAGAAAGTGTTATTCGAAAAATACATATAAATAATTTTTGAAAAATTATGCAATACAAATTCACAGAAACATCCTATGAAAACGCCCTGATCGAGCTCTTTGTTGAGCGTTTGGATTCTATTTTGTGTTTTATTCCAAAATATCGTACATTTCCCCAATTGCTTTTAAGTAAAACGGGGGAAACAGAATGACGGAAAAAGACTTATTGCAGCAAATTGCATTGGGTGAAGACAGCAGTCGGCAGTTTAAGAAGAATTTTACCAGTCCGGACAGTTTAGCCGCAGAAATGGCAGCCTTTGCCAATTCGCAAGGCGGGACCATCTATATTGGTGTTGCTGATGATCACAGTATTGAGGGACTTGAACCCCCGGATATCCGTCGCTTAAATCAAATGATCTCGAATGTTTCCAGTCACAATATCCGAAGTTCTCTTACCATTAAAACAGAAAATGTTCAAGCACCCAATGGGAAATTGGTCATAGTATTGAGCGTCCCCGAAGGTTTAAGTAAACCCTATTTTGATAAAAATGGTTTAGTCTGGATTAAAAAGGGATCAGATAAACGTAAGCTTACGAATAAAGAAGAAATGCTTCGTTTATTTCAGTCAAGTGGAGAGTTTTGTGGAGATGAAGAAGAATCAAAAGCAGGTATTGATAAAATTGACAAACTGCGTTTTCGCGATTATTTAAAAGAAAAGTATCATCAGGATTATCCAGATAGATATGATGAGCTTCTGCAAATATTACAAAACATTAATTTGGCTACAGACAATGGTCGCCTAAACAAGGCAGGTGTCTTACTTTTTGCTGAGCATCCTGAAGTCATTTATCCTCAATTTGTGATCAAAGCTATTCGTTTTCCGGGTAATGATATTCATGCCACCGATTTTATTGATGATGAAAATATTAATGGTACTTTGTCTGCTATGTATGAAAAGGCACTGTCTTTCATTAAACGAAATTTGCGAAATGTTCAGGCGGGACAAGGAGTCAATGCGCCCGGTAAGCTCGAAATACCCGAGGGAGTTTTTGAAGAACTCTTAGTCAATGCTTTAACTCACCGCGATTATTTTATATCAGCACCGATCCGGATCTTTATTTTTGATAAGAGAATTGAAATTATTTCTCCGGGTGATCTGCCCAATCATTTAACGGTTGATCAGATCAAAAAAGGACAATCGAATGTTAGAAATAATATCATTGCTTCCTTTGTATCAAATGGTCTGTTGCCGTATCGTGGTATCGGTTCCGGCGTAAAGCGCGCCATTCATTTATGGTCAAAAATTGATTTTGAAAATGATAGGGATGGTCTTCAATTTAAGGCAATCATAAAGAGAGAAGGATTGATAACGACCCTAAAAATTGTTGACAATATTGGCACAAAAAGTTCGGTGAAAACTTCGGTGAAAACTGAGGATAAAATTCTTGATTTGATGAACGATAATCCAGAAATAACAATGGCGGAGATTTCAGAAGCTGTTGGTGTGTCCGAAAGTGCTGTTGAAAAACAAATTGTTAAGCTTAGGAATATCAATAAGATAGAAAGAATTGGTTCGAGAAAAAACGGATACTGGAAAGTGTTAGAAAAGAAATAATTATTATCGAATAAACTGAGGAATAAACTGAGGAATAAACTGGGGAATAAAACGATAAAAGTTCGTTAAAAAGTTCGGTGTAAAAACAAAATACAGATAAAATATATGCACTACAAATTCACAGAAACATCTTACGAAAACGCCATTATCGAGCTCTTTGTTGAAGAGTTGGGCTACGATTACCTGCCCGGTCCGGAGATCACGCGCGATTACCGAAAGGTCGTGCTGGTGGATGTGTTACGCACGCAATTAAGGCGCATTAACCCCCACGCTCCCAAAGCGGCTATAACTGAAGCTGTTCGTAAAGTCCTTCTGGCGGAGTCGCCGAATCTGATCGAGAATAATAAGACCTTTCACGATTATCTTACTGCGGGTGTGGAAGTGGATTATTATGAAAACGGGCCTAAAAGCACGCACTTGTGGCTAGTGGATTATGAGCATGTTAATCGAAATGAATTTGTCATTTGCAATCAATATACCGTCGTAGATATTGCAGAAAAGCGCCCGGATATCATTATTTTTATTAATGGACTTCCGCTGGTCGTCATGGAATTGAAAAGCTGTTCTCGCGAACAGGCCGATACCTCCTCGGCTTTTAAACAGATCCGGAATTACAGGCAAGCGATTCCCTCGTTGTTTACCTACAATGCTTTTTGTGTGATCTCGGATATGGCGGAAACCAAAGCGGGCACAATCACGGCAGATGAAGATCGTTTTATGCGTTGGAAGTCGGTGGATGGCTCTAAAGAAGAACAACGGACCATCGATTTTGAGACTCTATTTCGGGGTATGTTCGATAAAGCACGTTTACTCAATTTATTAAAGAATTTTATTCTGTTTCTTGGCGATAAAGATGAAGAACCGGTGAAGATCCTTTCGGCTTATCATCAGTTCTATG
>CAYTLV010000191.1:0-3847 GCA_964438445.1 uncultured bacterium
CGGTTTTCCCGATTATGTTTATTGCAAATGATAGTCCAAAGAGCGTTGCAGATGTCTGCTGTGCCCCGGGTGGAAAATTGACGGCACTCAGTCAATATTGTCCCAAAGGTACAAAGATCAGAGGTTATGATCTTAATCCGCAGCGTATTGAGGACACTCAAAAAACGCTGGATCGTTTGGGCATGAAAGATGTAACGCTTAAAGTCAGGGATGTATCAAAAGAAGAAATGCCCTTATTTACACATATTCTGATCGATGCACCTTGCTCCGGTTTTGGTGTGATCCGTAAACGCACGGACTTGCGTTGGCGACGAAAAGAAGAAGAAATGCCGGGACTTTTGAAAGTCCAGCATGATATTCTTGAGAACACGAGTCAGTATGTAAAACCGGGTGGCATGTTGGTCTACAGTACCTGTACTTTCGATCGCGAAGAGAACTGGAATCAAATAAAGCAATTCATCAATCGCCATCCCGAATTTTCAGTTGTTCCGGCCGACCCAGCGATATTCCCCAAAGAATTGATCACAAATTACGGAGCAATAGAAAGTCTTCCACATCAGCATTACTGTGAAGGATCGTTTGCAATTGCCCTTAGAAAGGCTTAAATTTTTCGCCACTAACCGGAATTACTGAATATAGTTCATTCCGGCTTGAATAAACTCCGAGGCCACAGAAGAATGCTAGAAGCTAATACGCTCAAGGAATTGGCGAAAAAACAGGTTTTAATACTAGACGGTGCAATGGGTACGGCTATCCAACAGCGCGGTTTATCTCCCGAAGATTTTACTTTATCCGATAACTCAATTCAAGCTGTGGGCTGCAACGAACTGCTGTCTATTACCCGTCCCGACCTTATAAAAAATATCCATTGTGAATATATTGAAGCCGGTGCCGATATTATCGAGGCCAATACTTTTGGCGCCAATCGTTTTGGACTAAAAGATTACGGTTTAAGCGACAAGGTTTATGAATTGAATTTGGCTTCGGCGAAAATTGCACGTGAAGCCGCGGAATCCGCAGACAGGACCGTGTTTGTCGCGGGGGATATTGGTCCCACAGGTCGCTCAGCCTCTTTTTCACCGTCCGTGGATGATCCGTCTTTTCGGGAATCGGATTTTGCGGATTTTGTTGATATGTACCGGGAACAGCTCAAAGGACTTCTGGATGGCGGCGTTGATATTTTACTCGTAGAAACCATTTTTGATACGCTGGTTGCCAAAGCGGCCTTGACCGCTATTATGCAAGAATTTGAAGAGCGAGAGATCGAGCTTCCCATTATGGTCTCGGCGACCTTCAGTGATAAAAGCCGACGAACATTATCCGGACAAAGCCTGGAAGCTTTTATTGCCTCATTATCATCTTATCCTATTTTTTCACTGGGAGTCAATTGCTCCACGGGAGCCGCTGAAATGGTCCCGCTGATCCGCGATCTGGCAAAATTATCACCCTTTAGAACATCAGCTCATCCCAATGCGGGATTCCCGGATAACGATGGCTATTATACTCAAACTCCCGACGAATTGGCCGAACTCTTAAGACCTGTTCTGGAAGACGGCTTGCTGTCTATAGTGGGCGGCTGTTGCGGCACGCGTCCGGAGCATATTGCCGCCATTGCCAAGATGGCAAAAGATAAACCATCTTTTCAGCTTCAGACAAAAGAACCAATCTTAAAGTTGAGTGCCTGGGATGTCTTAAGCATTCCATTGGAACATCAATTTATTACCGTGGGCGAACGTGCCAATGTCGCCGGCTCTCGTAAATTTGCTCGTTTGATCAAAGAAGAAAAATACGAAGAAGCTATATTTCTGACTCGCAAACAAGTTGAAGCCGGAGCACAGATCATTGATGTTTGCATGGATGATCCGCTCATTGATGTCCCCAAAGCTATGCAAAAATTCTTGCGATTGATCGCTGCCGATACGGTGGCCGCGCGTGTACCGGTGATGATCGATTCTTCATCCTGGCCGGTGATCGAAGCGACTTTACCCGAATTACAGGGACGAGGGATCGTCAATTCCATTTCCATGAAAGAAGGGGAAGACGAATTTTTAAGAAGAGCCAGGTTCATCCATGATATGGGTGCAGCGGTGATGGTCATGCTTTTTGATGAACATGGACAGGCGGATACTTTTGCACGAAAATGCTCTGTAGCTGAGCGTGCCTATCGTTTATTGACCGAAAAAACCAAGATCAACCCCGAATCCATTATTTTTGATCCGAATATATTATCTATCGCGACCGGTATTGATGAACATGATTATTATGCCCGCGATTTTATCCGGTCAATCGCCTGGATAAAAGAACATTTTCCCAAGGTCAAAATAAGCGGTGGATTGAGCAATTTATCTTTTGCATTCCGTGGCAATAATCCCTTGCGAAAGGCCATGCATACACTTTTTCTTGAGCTGGCAGTTGAAGCCGGCATGGATATGGCCATTGTGAATCCTGCTATGGAATATGCCTCCGCAGGTATCCCTGAAACAGCAAAAGCGATTATTCGAGAAGCCTTGCTAGTCGAAAAAGGGGATGGTCCGGCCGCACGAAAAGCCTTGATCGATCTCGCATTGTCGGGATCATTGGATGCTATTTCAGATCCTGAAAAAAGCAAAAAGATCGATCCCTGGCGAACGCTTGAGGTTCAAGAACGACTGAGTGAAACGCTAATCAGGGGAGATGACAGCCACCTTGAAACAGATCTTGAGGAAGCGGGAAAAGAACATGCCATGGCATTGATCGAAGGACCGCTGATGGGCGGTATGTCCAAAGTCGGTAAATTATTTAGTGAAGGAAAAGTTTTTCTTCCTCAGGTTGTCCGCTCGGCTCGCATTATGAAAAAAGCGGTTGATATGTTAAGGCCATACCTTTCGGAATTGGATGATACCACCGCCAATGCGCGCGGCACAGTTGTGTTGGCGACCGTTAAAGGCGATGTGCATGATATCGGAAAAAATATTGTGTCGCTGGTCTTGCAATGTAATCATTTCAAGGTCATTGATCTGGGCGTCATGGTACCGCCCGAAAAAATATTTGAAGCGGTTGTTGAGCACAAAACCGATATGCTGGGATTGAGCGGATTGATCACACCATCGTTGACTGAAATGGCGACAGTGTGTGCTCAATTTGAAAAAGCAGGATTGACCGTTCCTATCATGATCGGGGGCGCGACTACCTCGGAAGCACATACCGCTACTCGTTTGGCGCCTTTGTATCCCGGTCGCGTTATCTATTCATCCGATGCCTCGCATTCGGTTATGCTTGCCTTAAAACTTGTCGCCGGTGGAGCTAAAGATTTTCTACAGAAAACACATGAACGATATCAAAAATTGAATGTAAAAGTTGAGAAAAAAACTAAAGATCTTTTAAACATAAATGATGCCCGTAAATTAGCCTATCGTAAGCTTAAAGCTTCAACCAAGCCTACGTTCTACGGTGTAAAAGTCATGCGCGATTTACCCCTGGATAAATTGATCGCTCGTATCAATTGGAAAATGCTGGCTTTAGCTTGGCAGGTAAAACCATCCTCGGATGAGGCAAAACGCATTAAAGATGATTCTAAAGATATTTTAGACAATCCCGTTTATCGAGATGTGTTTGAAAAAGCGATTTCTGCGGTTGTTGGATTATTTTCCGTTACACGCAAGAATGAAGATGTCAGTATTTTGGACGAGAATAAAAAAGAGATCGCGACACTTTATTTTATGAGACAGCAAGAAGTCAATAAAAATGGTCAAACACTTTCACTGGCAGATTATGTTGCCGAGTCGGGTGATACCATGGGGCTTTTTGTCGCGACGGTCGGGAAAGAAATTGATATCTTAAAACAAAAATTCAAAGATGACGATGACGA
>CAYTLV010000192.1:0-3839 GCA_964438445.1 uncultured bacterium
CTTTTTAGGACAGTTGATCTCTTGCTTGATGAAATGGATCTGGTGGCACGTATGGTTCCGGATATTAAATTAAAAGAAGATGTGATCGCCAAAGCTTTATCCGATGAACATCTTTACGGTGTTGAGATAGCCGAATTTCTCGTTCAACAAGGAAGTGCTTTTAAAGATGCACATGATATAGTTGGGAAATTGGTTAAATATTCTGAAGAAAATGTAGTAAAGATCAAAGACATACCTGCCGATAAACTGGTCGAATTCCACCCAAATCTTACTCAGGACGCTTTAAAATCAATTATGACACCCGAATATGCGGTAAAGCAGAAAAAGTCCGTAAAACGCTGATCCAATAGATACCTCACACAAAGACACGAAGACAATAAAGGCTCCAAGCTTTCTTGGGGCTTTTTTATTTTGGCACTGAGCTCTGAGATGGTGTACATTAAAATAATACACTCATATTCTCAGTGCTCATTTCCCAGCGCTATTTTTCTGATAAATATTCCAACAATACTCTGTTAATCCCGTCCTCTATCAAAGCATTATAAGTTTCAACGGAATGTCCGGCATTTTGGATATTGCCTCGGTGATATCTCTGCCAGGGCCAGAGCAGAACAAGAGCCGCAGAATAATAATCCTGCTGTACAATGTCATATACAAACCAACCACCCCAAAAAGCAGCTATACCGATTGCGCCAATGGCACCTTTTGCATTTTGGGCATATATCTGTCCAGTTCCGGGAAAAAAAGTGGATAGCCATTTAGCGGTTTCAATATTTTTTCTCTTTTTAGAATCCTGTAAAAGTGAATCAATGCTAATTTCAAATTCAGGGGTCCACAGTTCTTTGATTTTAAGACTTTGAATCAAAAATTCACGTGAATTTTCATAATCGCCTTTTAAGGCATTCAATATTCCTAGCAATAAAGAAGTTCTTGATCGTTGATCAATATCTTTTGTGTAATAATAAATGTTGATCAAACCGGATTCAGCTCGGCCCATCTCACCCTCAATAATATCCAGGCGATATAGATCAAGCTTTCTATCCGTGAGCATAGGTTCTTGGGCATTGACAATCGAATTTTCAAGGAATATACGTGCAGTCTTGAAGTCCGAGACCGATAAATAATGATCAGCCAAGGTCATATCGATCAGAACGAGTTTATCTTTGAGACCCGCTTCTTCCGCCTTCATCCTATTGGCATATAAAGAAATCAATTTATCATTCGCGAATAAAAAGTTAGCTAATAACAATAAAATCACAAAAGAACTTAACCTTAGCCTTAACCTTGATCTTGACCTTGACCTTGACCTTGACCTCATTGCTCATACCTCTCTATGATCTTGAATTTCTGTAGTTCGTTATACTCATGTACAGCTTTAACCGATCCATAAATATCACTTAAATAGAACCAGGAGGCAACAGCTGTCCAAATCCATGCTTGCACGGACTTGGGACCGGTTTTAGAAAAATGATAATAGGCATTATAAGCCGGAGCAGCTACTACCGAAAATGCCTGTAGTCCATCAAGTAAACGTCCGGCATAGATCTTTCCGCTTCCCGGGATAAAGGTAGACATGATACCGCCTAGCGCAGGAGAACGATATTTGAGTTCATTCCCTTCAATAGAATATCTCTTGAGTTTTCCACCAATTTCTTCGGACAATGTCTTAGAAATAACGAATGAAGAATCGAATTTCCCCTCTTTAAAATAGGAACTTGCTACAAGAAATTGACTCCAGGACTGATCAAAGCCATTATCTTGCACAACGGTTCTTAATTTATCATAGTGTTGATTCACATATAAAAACTCGAGGTATGAACGATAAATGGCATATGATCCCTCGTTTATTTCCAACAAATGGCGATAGCAATCTTCAGCTAAGCCTACCTTACCTGTTTCATTGTATAAACCTGCAAGCGCTTGATATGTCCCGTTAAGATTTCGCCCATTTTTTAATTCTTTTTCATACAGTTCGATAGCTAAGCTTTTATCATATTTCGCTACATATGCCGGTAGCTCACTTGCATAAACAAAAGTGAAGCATAATAATAGGGTAAAAATAATTTGTTTCATTTTTTAAAAACCGGGTAATCTTCAGCTAATTTCGTTATTTCATCCCGCTTGTAATAAATATAATTCGAACCGTAACAACGCATTAGACGGTCACCGGTATTTAGAACAGCTTCAGGGAATGATTGATGTTTCATGCAAAGAAAAGCGTATTCTGAACAACTTGGATGGAAAGTGCATACATCCATATCCTGCGGAGATATATAATCCTTATATACATACACCGCTTCCATAAAAAGATTGGCTATAAAAGGTGTGTCCTTGTCCTTATCCAGTTTGGTTGTAATCTTTCTATTGGCAAATTTCTTTTCGTATTGAGCCGTATTAAAATAATGATCGTTTATCACCAAAGCATCATTTTGAGCCCATGCCGCTGATATAATGATAAAAATACAGCATATTATTTTAGAATATGTATTCATGTATCTCACAATCTTCGGGCAATTTGAAATTATCTTTAACTGAATCCGGAATACTATCTAAAGTTTTAACGTGACTGAAATTGTAGATATCTATCAGATCGTTTTCGATTATTTTAATATTTAAGGGGTATAAATTGTTATTCAACTTGAGCCAGTTCGAAAAACTTACTTTTTTCATAAGAACATTTTTGATGTCAAAACTCCGTGTTTCAATAATGCGTTCATTTTTCGAACAAACTTCTATACGAATATACTCTCTCTTTTTTTTGCCCTTGATCTCCCAAATGGTTATAAGGGAGTCACCCTTAAAATCGTGGTTTATTAGAGAAAATCCCATAGAACTTAACCCAAGATCTTCAGAGCCAGTATAGACAAATAATTGAACAGGTGTTGTAGAGATCAATGCATCAGGGTTGTTAATGAACAACGCCATGTTTTTTTTCGGATAATAATAGATCAAACGATCGGCTGCCATTTTAATGTATTGAATGATCGGTTCACGAATAAATATATATAAGCCAATATTAGGGTCAAAATAAACTGATGCGGATTCCTGTTTATTACCGTTAGATTCTTTTTGATAATCAAAATTGATCACTGACATGGAAGTCTGTGAGTAAACCATCGAAAACAGGCATAATATCAAAATAATTTTATGTTTTTTCATATTTTATTATAGAAAAAAAGAATGCCCACAAATGTGGACATTCTTTAATTCTTAAGTTTAATTAAGTCGTTGTGCCACTCACAAAAAAAGGTGTGAAACTAAGTAATTGAATTACCATACCAATACCCGCCCACATAACCTTACGCTGACGTTTTGTTTTAACATAAGCATCGGCATAACCGTGCATATAATCAGGATCTTGACCAACAACCATTACTCCAGGTGCATTAGTCGGAATAAAATAAGCAGCGGCAACACCTATACAGCCACAACCCAAACCTGCAAATACCCAAAACCAGCTTGAGCTCGCTTTAGCATCTCGTTTTCCATAAGAATAACCAATGTCATATGATGATTTTTCATTAAACTCACTGCCAATAGCAAAAACGAAAGCGAGCACCAATAAAACACTAACAATCTTTTTTAACATATTTATCTCCACAGTTATTATAAGTTTATAATAAAATTTATAAAATTGAGCTATCATTTGCAAAATATATTTTTTCTATTTTATACTCTTATGAGTTACATTAATGCTATATTTATATGGAATTTAGACTCAAATTTTCTTATACTAAAAGTTGAATTGAAACTGGGGAAATACATGAATATTACGATCTGTATTAAGCAGGTTCCGGGCACCGCGGAAGTTGATATCGATGAGAAAACAGGTGTACTAA
>CAYTLV010000193.1:0-3824 GCA_964438445.1 uncultured bacterium
GACATTTTGATCATTTCAGCCAGTTTATCAAGTGTGACATGAAAGCAGATTCTGCTGCTATTATTACCCCATCGCTTGGCAAACTTTTTGGCTATTAATCGTTGTTCATCACAGACGTCAATATCAGGCATTACCAAAACCATGTCTCCATTTCGTTTGCAATGGAATGTGAGATTTTGGTTGTTTTCTCGTTTGTTATTTTTCAGGTTGATAGAGAATTGATCAAAACATTTCTTTAATGAAAGGTATCCGTCGGAGGTCGTGATTGGATCTAAAAACGTAGATTTCCGGAAGTTGTGGGATGATATTCCATGCGCAATGATAGCTTTGTCCTGGCCTTCAAAGTCATCCAAGGAAAGCACCTTATCCAACTCATAATTACTAATATCCTTATAACCACTCAACTTCAACTTTTTATCTTTAAATTTAAGGAACGATCTTAAATCGTTGAATTCATGATAGATCGATTGGGCTAATTCAAGAGCCGTAGTATGCGACCAGGTTTCCACAAGTCTTCGTTTAGCAATCTTGAGTAAAGTTGGGTAATCCAGTTTATCCACAAAGTAAATACCATTTGAGATCCTCTGAATGTTTTCCATACAAACATCACGTGAGTAATAATAGCTATTGTATTCTGAGATATCGTCGCAATAACCTGATTCCTTTAGTTCTATTATTTTATGTTTGTTATCATTGATGATTTCAGTGATCCGGGCGTTCAATTGGCAACTATCATAATTTCTACCATTAGCGGAGAGTTTTTCAGGGTGGAGTCCACGTCTAATGATGTCTTGGATTGGATGGTCTATAATCTCACACTGTAACCTTTTGAATTCAGGTATGTCGTGATCCGGTTCTAACCATAGTTTATATATTTTCATTATCAAACTCCTTTGATTAGTTTATTGAATGTTTCAATGTCTTTATCGATTTGGATTTTCGTCTTTTCAATATCCTGTTTATTAATGTCATTATTTTTAGCGAGTTGCTTGACCCGTTGAATGGCAAGCAACTTTTCCATGTCAGTTTTGCGATTCAGCAGTTTTTCTACTTCTTCAACGTATTCTATTGATCTATCTTCAAGGTTAGTAATGCAACCGGGGCTTAACTCGCTTGTCTCAATTTTTCGACTCAGATTTTCAATCAATTCCGGTGGAATTGTCCCGGGACGTAAGGATTCTACCTGCAATGCTAAATAAGCAAAGACTGTGATACCTTTTTCACGTTCCATGAGGTCATGCCAGGCTTTACTCTTGGCAAGTTCACTCAAGTCTTCAGATAGAAGAATTTCGGTTTTTCGTATGAGATCCTTGGTTGTGAATAGTTCATAGATGAGTTCAACTTGATCAGTTCCACCTTTATCATCGAAGAAGCTTTTTAACAGGTCAAAGCAGATTTCTACTTTATGGAGACTTTCTTCCCGGTGAGCACTTTCGTCATTTAGTCCGATGGGAATGCTTGATTGAACTACGAAACTTGCCGATTCTTTGATGTTTATTGCTTCTATTTCATCAAATTCTGCTCGGGCTAGTTCAATTGACCTATTAGCCAGGATATTGCGGTAGATGAACCCTAACCTTCGACCGTCAAGTCTCAGGTCGTTATCGGTTTCTCGCGCGAGTAAGTCAGCGTATTTCGCTAAAAACTCAGCAATTCCCTTTTGACTGAGTTTTAGGTCTTCGAAGTAGACAGCTGCTTTTCTTAAAATTGCGTTTATCTGTTCACCGCAAGTGGCTACAGCTTTAGGATCAATTGTCCGACCGTTACTCGTTTGAATCCATTCCTTTAAAGCCGGTGCATCATCGCCATTGATGTGTTTCGCTATTTTAATGCGATTTTGTTCGTTCATCTCCAGTATTTCAGGTGGGTAGATGAATAAGGCGAATCTTCCTACGAGTGCTTCATCGAGTGTTTGGGTAGCTGAATAGGATAGTGGGTTCATAGCAGCCCAGACCCATTTAACGTTTGTATCGTAGCCCATGATTTTTCTTGAACGAATGATCTCAAGCCACTTGTTCTGCATTTCAGGCAGGGCGCGGTTTAGTTCATCTATGAGGGTAAATTCCTTGTCCCATAGAGTGACTTTGCTTGAAATATAACTTACTTCTCCTTCTTGTAGTTTCTTGATATCGGGATAGCCCAACACATCTTCAAAGAGTGCTTTTGAAGCGTCATATGCGATGAATTTCCGTTGTAATGCTTGAGCTATTTTTTGGGCTGAGTGGGTTTTGGCTGTTCCATGGTTACCGATTAAAAGTACCGGGTCACCTGTCAATAGACTTGCTAGTACCAGGTTTTCGTTCTTTTTATTCCAGCCGTAGATGCCTAGTTGTTCTAGTATCATTTTATTATCTCCTTTATTAAAAAAAAGAGGAACCAGTATTTGGTGTCCTCTCTTTTTTGGGTTATTGTGTTATTGTTGTTAACTTATATCATCAAGTTGTATTACATCTCCGAAAGGTTCTAATTCCGGGCAATCAGTTTTACCGTCAAAGAGAATAGTGAGTATTTTTACCCGTTGTTTCTTTAGGATTTCGGTATGCTCATCAGAGAGCGAGGCGTATCCATCGGTGATAATGACTGCTTTATCGAATTTTCTTTGGATGATTGATTCAGCGATGCAGTCAAAATCGGTTCCATAGGTTGTTTCGATAAAACCTTGTTGGATTTGTTTTAAAGATGTTTCAACAACTTTATTACTAAATTGAAATAGGGTAATTACTTCATTTTGTAGTTTGCCGATCACACCAATGATCTCCGGTAGGAAATCACTTACACTACCTGAAACGTCCAGATAGATGGCAATACCGATATCCTTTTTATTGAGTTTCATTTGTCTGTTATGAAAATGAGCGGGCCATACACCGCTGGCAATTAATATAATGTCCCTTTTGGAAGGATAAATTGGTATGGGTGAAGTACTTCTTGTGTTTGTTGTGTAGAGTTCTTTGAACCGGTCAATTTTTCGTTTTGTTGTATAGCGCTCCAGTATTTTTCTTGGTAGTGAAAACCGGGATTTAATGATTCTGATGAAGAGCTGTTTTAGGGTTTCATTATATCCTGCGAATGAACCATTTTTATTTATTGATGTTTGTATATCGCTAGCGATCTTACCGGCTATATCGTTCGGGAATTCTGCTCCATCTGATTGACTATGGTTCCCTAATAACAGGATGGTTGGGATGTTTTCCTGATCGGTGAGTATTTTTAAACTCGTGATTAGTTCACCTGTTGTTATTTGTCCATTTCCGTTTGAGTAATATTGACGATAGAGATTATCGTAAATATTTGAATAGCGGTTATTTCGCATATTGCTATCAGGTCGTAGGAGTCCGGTTAGTCCAGTTGGATCATACAGGCGTTTAAACAGTTCACCATTGTTAGAGTATCGAGAGTATAGATTGCTGATGACAGCGTTGATGATCGCATCGGCGGCGATGTTTTCGATCATTCCGGCTTGGTAGATGAAATGACCGAAGACTTTGTGTAAAGTCTCATGGAAGATAAGACTGAAAAGGTCTTCCGATGTTTTGATGTTTTTTGAAACGAACTCATGATTATATCTAAGCGTTCCGTTTTTACTGATTGAAGCAGTTTGACACTTGTCGTCATGTTGAACCTTCTTTATGAATCCGGCCGTAAAGCTTTCAAAGCCTAATGTTTTCCGTAGTGTTTGTCTTACTTGATCTAGGGTTATGTCCATTTTTTCTCCTTTTATTTGGCAGGCTCAAAACAAATGAATCCTTTGAGTCTGGCAGTGTTTTTATTATTGTTTTTGTAGAATTAGTGGGATAGCCTGATGGCTAATGTTTTCAGTGGTTTTC
>CAYTLV010000194.1:0-3815 GCA_964438445.1 uncultured bacterium
ACCTTGTGGCCTGCCGGTCGAAGCCCCGATCCTTCGGGACGTAGGCTGGAGAGGTATAACATAGCATTAACCTTGGGTGAAATCTTGGGACATAGAATTATCACTTACAGAACCTCGACCTTGTGGCCTGCCGGTCGAAGCCCCGATCCTTCGGGACGTAGGCTGGAGAGGTTCAACATCACAATAACCCGGGATGTAATCCCGGGGTTTAGGACTTCCAATTACCACCAACCCCGAGCTGAGTCGAGGGGTTGAACAATTTCGACCTGAGGGGTTCGACATGTCGAACCCGATTCTTTTTGGGCTACAAATGAGTCAATAAGACGATCAATTGAAGAGTTAAAATCCATCATCCATCATTCATCATCCATCATCCAACATCCATCATTTCTTCATATATTCATACTTTTTTTATCAAACACCCTAACACTAATGAGCAGGAGTATTATAGTTATCAGCAGAAGCAAGCCACTGGACCACCAGGCATAGCCGGGGTTAGAAAAGATCTTCGGGACATCAATAAAGCTGAATAGCGAAAGATATTTTAGTCCGGATAGTTTGTCACCCACACTTGAAATCATCTTGAACATTAGGAAAATCAGGGGAATACCCACGCCAACCATCAAGGAATTTTTTGACTCACTGAAAATACAGGAAGCCAAAAAAGTAATACCGCAAATTGCCATATGGACGGTAACGGTTACAAGGTTCAAAAGTAAGTATTTATCTATGTCCAGTAACCCCGGGAACATCATCTCAGACACAACGATCCCCATGGCGCTGGATAGTATCAAAAGCGCAAGGGTAGAGCTGAAAAGAAATGCCGCTTGAGTCAAAACGATCTTTTTTCGTGTGTTGGGTGTAGCAAGAAGATAGACCATGGATCCGCGATCGATATGACGAGCAATAAGTTTATTCGAAACCGTAACAGTATAGATCAACGGGAATATAAGAAAAAGGAAACCATATAAGTAAGTACCGATATGATTTGTCAGATCGTATCCTATGGCATTAAACCCAAAAGCTGAAACTATGGTGGGTGGCAGAGTAGCGACAATAGCTGCCATTCCTTTCGCATTTTCCGGGTCGTACATGCCAATGAGCATGCTTATGTACATGAGAAGGACAAGGAACATGCCCAGCCAAAGTTTCCAGTTTGCCTTAAGGGAAGCGAAAAAAAGTGTCTTATTCATGTTGACCTCCGTTCTTTCCGTAATAGGTCATGAAAATGTCTTCCAGCGAACGTTGCTGGACATCCAGGTTCAGTACTTTTAAGGCAGACAAAACCTTGATAAAACCGTCGAAATTTTCCCCCACGTGTACCTTGATCTTGCGCTTTCCCATGGCATGGGTCTCCAGCCCGGATTTCTCGAGTTTTTGAGCATCTTCCTTGGTATTTAGGGTGACGATGAATTCCCGGCTTTTCATTGCTTTGAGGGATTTAAGATCTTCTATGGTTACAAGATGCCCTTCACGAATGATTCCGGCGCGGTCGCAGCTACGTTCGACTTCTTCGAAAATATGAGAAGACATCATGATAGTTTTTCCGCGGGATTTTTCTTTGTCGACCAACTCCATAAATTCATTCTGCATGAAGGGATCAAGTCCGCCGGTTGGCTCATCTAGAATGTATATCTCAGGGTCGAACATAAAGGTTGCGATAATACCGAGCTTTTGCTTCATGCCTTTGGACATTTTCCTGATTTTTCCCTCGGTTTCCAGTTCAAATTGATCGATCAACTTGTCCCGGTTTTCATTGCTTTTCATCAGGTGCATATCACCGACAAATTTGAGGAATTCAAGTCCGGTCATATTATCGAAAAATGCGATCTCGCCGGGTAAGTATCCGATGATCTTTTGGAGCTCGGCCACATCCCTGCGACAATCGAGTCCCTTGATCGTGACCCGACCTTTTGTGGCATTGGCAAATCCCATGATACTTCGTATCGTGGTGGTCTTTCCGGCTCCATTTGGTCCAAGATAACCAAAGACTTCGCCCTCCTTGATGGTAAAATCCAGATCAAAAACACCCTTGCCGCTTTTATAGATTTGTGTCAATTGTTGAACTTTGATCATGATAACACTCCTGATTAATAAGATAAGTGAATGTACCAAAGGAAAAGAGCAAATTCAATTATATTCAACCACGCTGTGGTTGTTGTTTTATATGAAATCCCATACCCGGATTTCATCAGGGGCTACAAATCTTTCACCCCTCTGGGGTTGAATTTGTATCAAGACCGCAGAGCGCAAAATTACCCACAACCCCGACTTTACGGAGGGAGTGTGTATGCCTCACAGAATATGTTCAACCCCTCAATGGATTCGGGGTTGAAAGTGTTAGTAGCCTTGATCCCGGCACTGCGTGCCGGGTTATTATGAGTTTAACCCTTCGAAATACTCAGGGTTATATCACTTACTTAAACCCAAATTCTTTAATGAATTCACTTACAGAACCTCGATCATGTGGCCTGCCGGTCGAAGCCCCGATTCTTCGGGGCGTAGGTTGGAGAGGTTCAACTGAACAATAACCCGGGATAAAATCCCGGGAACATAGAATTGTCACTTATAGAACCTCGACCTTGTGGAGAGGTTGAACACGAAACCCCCAAGACCGCAGAGCGGTCAAATAGCATAGAACAATTGCTCTACAAAGAAAAATGAACCACAGCGTGGTTCAATAGATTCAGGAGCACATGTAGGAGTGTACGGGGGTAAAAAGTAAACATTGAGAGTGTAAAAAAGAGGAGACATTGAAAATGAAAACCAAGCCTGTCATCCCGAGCCCCGAAGTTTCGGGGGGAAAGACCTATTTATGTCACAGAATAGTGTACCATGAATAGATCCTTCACTACGTTCAGGATGACACATTTATTCCATTGTCAATTATACATCCAAAACAAAAAAACCCGCCACAAGGACGGGTTTCTTTAATTCTATTAGAAGTATGTCTAGTTGACAGCTTCTTTAAGTTTTTTAGCAGCTTTGAATTTAACATTCTTTGAAGCTTTGATCTTAATTTTTTCGCCAGTTTTAGGATTGACGCCATCACGAGCAGCACGTTCAACAACAGCAAAGGTACCAAGACCGGCAACTGCAAATTTTTCGCCTTTTTTTACTTCAGCGAGCATTGTTTCAACAAAAGCATCTAGAACTTTTTCAGCTTCAACTTTTTTAACATCAGCGGTATCTGCCAATACTTTCAATAGTTCATCTTTTTTCATTTTTTTTCTCCTTTGTTAGTTGATTAAATTTGACTGTTTTTGAGTCATCGGCAAAAAACTAACAATAATTATCGCATAAACAAAGGATTTTTTAAGTTCTTGATATAAATGAAACATGTATATATATTACATAGTATGAAATATACTAAGCCTCAAATTTCTGTTGTGATCCCGGTTTATAATAGGGAGCAAACCATAGGACGTGCCATCGATTCCGTGCTTGCCCAAGAACGGCTTCCCGAAGAGATTATTGTGGTCGATGACGGTTCGACGGATAACACTCCTGAAATACTAGACTCGTATCTCACTAAAATACAAGTAGTTAGGCAAGAAAATAAGGGTGTTTCGGCTTCCCGAAATCGGGGTATCGAACTTGCCAAAGGAAAGTGGATCGCTTTCCTGGATTCGGATGATGAATGGCTGCCGGATAAGCTTCAAAAACAAATGACTTATATTGAGCAACATCCCAATATGCGCATTTTACAGACGGAAGAGCGTTGGATGCGCAATAATATGCGTGTAAATCCCGGAAAAAAATATTTTAAAAAAAGTGGAAATATCTTCAGAAATTGCCTAAAAACCTGCATTGTG
>CAYTLV010000195.1:0-3815 GCA_964438445.1 uncultured bacterium
TTATTACTTGATGCATGATACGTTAATTCTCTTTAAAATCAAGGAATATAATTGGTCAATGGAAAAGCTCATTCCCGCAATTGAAAATTATTGTACATTTCCATTACTTGAAAAGAGGAAATTATTTCGAAGAGTGCTATTTTGCTTTCTAACGGGCAATGAAGATATGCATCTTAAAAATTTCAGTTTGATAACACGCAAAAATATGATCGAGCTAAGCCCGGCTTATGACTTGCTCAATTCTACAATTTCAATGGATAAAGCAGCCGAAGAAATGGCTTTGCCCATAGCAGGAAAAAAAAGAAGCATCAACAAAGCGGATTTGTTCGAATATTACGGAGAAGATAGATTAAAATTAACAGGTAAAACAATCCTGTCGGAAATACAAAACCTGGTCGACATGCAAGCTGGCATAGCAAGAATGATTAAGATTTCTTTTTTGTCCAAAGCCATGCAAGACAAATACACTGAACTAATTCTGGAAAGATATAGGAGATTGGCTGGATAAAAGCCAGTAGCTTAAGCTTCCCATTTAGCCTCATCCATCATGATGTCCCAAGTATCCTGTGGGGACAGTGACCTGCTGGATCTGGATATCCTACTTGATTTGCTTTCCTGAGGTTGAAAGTAGTCGAAAGTCGTAAAGCATTAATCTCCATGAGATCGCAAAGGCGCAGAGGCGCAGAGTGGAGAAGCAGACATAGGTCTGAAAGCTTGCCCGACGTAACTCGGAGAGTGGAGCCGGGTCGAAAGGGTTACCCTTGGGCTTGTGATTATATGGGACAGTAATCAATTGGCTCGTTCATTCGTTTCACACTTTCGAGTCCCCTTCGGCTCTCTCTGTTCGCTCAGGGTAAACTCCGACAAGAAATCCCATATTGTTCCTTGATCACAAATCTTTCCCACATAGGAGCTGCATGTAAAAGCGGCAGCCGGATATCGCGTGTGTTGAATGAAGCGAGGATTGTACCTGTCAGGCATAGCCCAAAGGGGCGTTGACTGATCGAGATAGGATTGTTGCAGGCCACATTTCAAAGAGTTTGAAGGTTTGAAGTTGATGATTTTTTTTCGAGAGCCGCTGTATCAGCATCGGTATTTTTGAAATTATCCGCTTTGTTTTCCTAATTGGTGAAGGCATACCGTTTAAGCCAGTCGCATTGATCATTAAATAGTTCGACAGCACCAATCAATGTATAGTTAAGCATATGAGCAAAATCATCGGGACCTTTCCCACTTTTTTCATAGAAACGTTTCCGCTTTGCTTCGTCGTATCGAAGATACTGATTCATCAGATCCTCCAGGTAATCCATCGATGATTTCTCCCGTGGGAACTTGAAACGACCCGCGCGTAATTGATTGTAGAATCGGTCCATCGTCTCTGTCTTGGAGGCTGTAAAAAGCCTCGCACCTTGATCCCATTTAACTGATTTGAACGTGTCGACATACTGGATCTCTGCAACAAGGTTTCCGAGGGCTCCCCTTAGCCGAAGATTTTCTTTATGACCTACTCCGTGATCAGAAACAACCAAGTTCACATGGAAAAGACTCACCAGCCTGCGAATTTCCTCCTGTATCCTGTCAGGGCCATTTATTCCTTCGTATAGCGGTCCCATGAATCGTTTCATATAGACCGTCTCGATATGGCCTGGTAGGACCCTTGATATTGTAATACCAGTATGGGAATTACTACTCTCTGACATATCCACCGACCAGTCTACTCCAGCGATAATCGTTGCATTTTGCATAAATTCTGGGACCTGGTTTGGATCCATCATTTCACGATCCACACAACATTCGGCCAACTCCTTGCGGGTGATCAATCCTGCTCCATCAATACTTGGGAGAGCCATTACTTCATTGAAAAACTTCTCCGGTAAGTATCTCTCATATTTATCAAGGATACCATCAAAACCTTCAGAGCGCCAAACGGTCTCTGGGTCTATCACCCTTGGGATACGATAGCAAATTCGTTGATTAAGTGGATTTTGAGCGACCCAAAGACCATTTCTTGGATCCAGCTTATGCTTGCAAAGCGAACAGTGGAGGTAAGGAATCATTGGATCAATATGCTCCATTCCTATAGGTGGATTATCTTGTTCGCACGTACGACAGGTGATAATCCACTCATATTGGCAGGAGTCGAGATAGATCTGAAACATGAGGTTGGATTCGTGCTTACAAGTCCCTCCCACCAGATACCTGGCTTTTCCGGCAAAGGCTGCTGCACACTCAAGTATCACATCAAGATGTTTTCGAGGAATATCCTGAATCTCATCTATAATCAAAGTTGATGCCGTAATTCCTCTCGTCCCCTCGACGTCATGACCAATCGCACAAAGGCTCATCACTGATCCGTTACTGAGCTTTAACTCACGACTGTTGTTGATACTTTTTTTTGTCAGAGCCTTTTTCTTAAATCTTGGGTTATACTGGAATTGAGGTGCAATACAGCTTGACCGGAATTTACCCAATTGATTCATATTTGACGTAGCATAGATCAGAGATCTGTTGCCTGAGCTGGATAGCTCCAGCAGACTCTCAACAGCAAGCCAAAGACTTTTTCCCATTTGGCGGCTCGCCATCACAGCAACAAATGGACTTTCTTCGAGATAGATCTGCTTCAAATATGGTCTAGCTTCAAATTCGATCACTTCCCCCTCCTTATTGAAAAAGGTTCGTTGGATCATATATAATTTCTCTAAATCATTTTTATTTTCTGAAATTGATTCTTTTTTACTCAATTTGCACTCCTGCTACAAAAGTTTACCCCGGTCCTGTTGCTCGTCATCCGTCATTACATCCAGGATCGCTTCCACTCCACCTGTGTATGTTTTCAGAACGGTTTGATTCTTGATGCTCTGCTCCAAAGTACCTTCTTCCTTGGAGCGAGTGCTTTCTTGTATAACGCGATTGGCAACGTTTTGCCTCATAATTGCTTCAGCTTGATCATGATTAATGGAAACACCATAGTGGGCATAGAGTAGGACAGGATTCATGTTTGAGAGCGGATAATCCAATAACTCTCTGAACGAGTCCGGTAAATCATCAAAAGAGACTAGAAAGGTTGACAAAGCCTCTCGATCATGCACAGTCCAACCGCTTGCCAGACTCGTCAGCCAAAACTGGGCTAAAAAGCGGGCGATATGATCCTCTTTATACTCATCAATGAGAAGCTGAGACCACAGATTTCTAAGGATTTCGTGGGTTGACTTTTTCATTAATCCCAGCGCTGCAACTTGTGTAAAAGTGTAAGGGTTGCCCATGATTTCATGCGTCATAATCACACTCTCATTCGGGTTTTTGATCTGAAAACTCTTTATCTGGAAGGTGTTTGGTGGGGGTCCCACAACCGCGGCTATCCTGAGAAGAACCTTTCGTAATGGGCAGTCAGGAAGTTTGAGAAGCCCTTCTTTGAGTGCATTTCGTTCTTCAGCACCAAATGACTTGCTTTTGTAGGTCTTGTGCATTTTAAGCTCCAATCCCCAAAACGTAGCTAGAATAATCTGAAAGAAGACCCTGGCAGGGTTTGCACTCCAAGGTATATTGCAAGTCATGGGATTCGAATCCTTATAGATGGGGCTAGCAGGGTGATTCTCTCGGCTCCAATCAGGATTGACTCTAGAGCAATTCGGATAAAGAATGGTGCTTTTTTAACCAGTTTATGGTCAACGCGTTGGAGTTGAACAAGGATAAGGTCCCCTTGCATTATCATCCGGTTAAACTTTTCCAAGACAAAGTCTGGCAGGCGTTGAGACTGTTTCTGAGTTATCTCCCCTACTCGATTATCCAATTCTTTCAATCTTTGCATATTTACC